>NZ_JBJXRK010000060.1:0-2019 GCF_046224405.1 Gudongella ferriphila
TGACCATTCCAAACGATTAGACATGATAGAAAACATCAACTCAAGGTTAGAGGAAAGAATAAGCAACCTGATTAATCAACTTAATAGTTTGAATGTTACCCTAAGATGGTTCATGGGCTTACTAATTGGCGCCTTTGTAACCTTCTTTTTTGTTGCAGCACAGAGGGGGCTGTTGTAGATGATAGAACAAAACAAAGAAGAGTTTGAGAAGGCTAACATAATCACATGGCATGAGGCAGGATTCAAGGGCAAGGGTGGAGTTGTAGTAGTGCTTGATGATAATGGTAGGCCACACGAACACACTAGGGTTATAGAACCTTTTAATGATAGCCATGACAAGGTAAACCACAAGACAAATGTTTGTTCAGTTATTAGAGAAGTTGCGCCAGATTCGGCTATCTATGCATTTAATTGGTTCGCTGGGCATAAGGAAGAGATTGTCGCCTGGATCAAAGAACATGAATTGGAGATAGATGCCATAAATTGCAGCTTCAGTGGCAGGGTATCTATGGACGTATTTGAAAAATTAGAAGATGTCGATATACCCATCATAACAGCAAGTGGTAATAGTGGATATGTTAACAAAGTTAATGATGTGGCCAGATACAACTGGACTATAGCGGTGGGAGCATGGCTTGAACATAACGACCAAAAGGCTTCTTATAGCAATTCCGGGGAAGATTTAGACATTGTAAGTTACACAAACATATTTATACCAACATCAGATGGGTATGACAGACTGATGTATTTCAATGGCACTTCATGTGCTGCTCCAATGGTGAGTGGTATGATTGCGATATATAACGGATGGCTCAAGGAAAATGGACTTACTAAACTGACAAGAGAAGATGCAAAAGCTTTTGTCATAGACAGTACAATAGACAAGGACAAGGAAGGCTTTGATGTCTACAGTGGACATGGCCTTTTTGTTTTACCTGAAAGCATACCAGAGATTGAGATTATAGAGTTTCCAAAACAGGAGGTGGAAGAAGTGGCAGAATTTAAGGACACAAAAGAGCATTGGGCCAGAGAGTACATTGAATTTGTGGCAGATAAAGGACTGATGAAGGGTTATGAGGATGGAAGCTTTCAACCCAACAAGCCAATCAGCAGGGCAGAGGTTGCAACTATTATTGCTAGACTAGAGGGATTTGAAAAAAAGTAGAAAGCCCTGTACCTTATAGGCGAGAACATATACCAGAGGATGTGGGAGGCTCAAGAAGGCCTCTTCTTCCAATGGATGCCAAATACATCACCTACCACTCTACAGCCAACCCACGAAGCACAGCGCAGAATGAGAGGGATTATCTTGTCAATGTGGCAAACACTAGGCAAGCATCGTTTCATATCGCAGTGGACGATAAAGAAGCGGTGGAGTGCATCCCATTAAATGAAGTTGCTTGGGCAAATGGTGATGGGTATTACGGAACAGGTAACAGGGAATCCATATCAATAGAGATATGCGAATCAGGTGATAGAGTAAAGACAATTCAGAATGCTATAAAGGTAGGCCATAAGATAATGAGGGAGCAGGGCATCACACAGATAAGAAGACACTATGATTGGTCAGGTAAAGATTGTCCGAGGATAATGTCAGCCAATAATTGGGAGAAGTGGCATGAGTTTTTGAGGGAGGTGCAAAATGGAATCTAAAAGTATCAAGGAAAGACTGGCGACACTCTTGAGCATTAAAAGTCTTGTTACGATTATACTGACAAGTGTATTTGCCTACCTGTCAATGGTGGGTGTGGTAGATGCAGAGAAATTTATGACAATATTTGCAGTTGTGATCTCGTTCTACTTTGGGACACAGGCAATCAAGGAATAATTCAGAGGCTATGGATTTTACTCCATAGCCTTTTTTATTTGTCTAAAAATGGCTTAAAATACCCATTTTAACGAGGCCACAGAATGCGATTTAAGGCCCTTGAAATCAATTAGGCATAGTAAGGTATGCCTAAAAAAAGGGTTATAATATCATTAATTGATATTTAATGGCAAAATTGATGCTTACAACAA
>NZ_JBJXRK010000061.1:0-1955 GCF_046224405.1 Gudongella ferriphila
TCGGAAGTTTGACAGTTGTATATTACAAAACCCCTTCAAAAGCTTTAAATAGCTTATTTTTTTTATCATTTTTTCATTTTTCTATATCGCACTTTCTCGTAATGTGTTATAATAGTAGTAATGGGAGGTGTTATTTATGAGACTTAAGGTTAGCAAATCTAAGAATGCAGCTTCACTTTATGTAATTAAATCCATCTATAACAGCAAAACTCAGTCGAATTCTTCTGTGATTGTTGAAAAACTTGGTACAGAAGCTGAACTTAGGGAAAAATTGAATGGACAGGATCCTTATGAATGGGCCAAGGCCTATATTGCTGAGCTGAATGAAAAGGAGAAAGAGGAAAACAGCAAGGTTATGGTTCAATATTCTCCCACCAAACTTATTCCTAAAGATAAACAACGTTCTTTTAATGGAGGATACTTGTTTCTCCAAAGTATTTATCATGATCTTAAGCTTCACAATATTTGCAAGGATATTTCTAATCGTCACAAGTTCACCTTTAATCTAGACTCCGTTCTTTCCAGGCTTGTGTATGGGAGAATTATTTTCCCATCTTCCAAGCTTGCCACCTATGATCTATCTTCCAGATTCATTGAGCAGCCTGATTTTGATATTCAGCATGTATACAGGGCTCTTGATGTCATTTCAAAGGAAACTGATTTCATCCAATCTGAGCTGTACAAGAATAGCCTAAATATTTCCAAGAGGAACACTGGGATCCTTTATTATGATTGCACCAACTATTTCTTTGAGATTGAGGAGGAGTCTGGGTTAAGGGAATATGGTCATTCCAAGGACCACAAGCCCAACCCCATTGTCCAGATGGGTCTGTTTATGGATGGAGATGGGATTCCTCTTGCCTTTGACATACATAGCGGAAGGACAAATGAACAGAAGACACTTAAACCTTTGGAAAAGAGAATTCTCTCTGATTTCAAGCTTTCAAGGTTTGTGGTTTGCACAGATGCTGGTCTTTCATCCATTGAAAACAGGAAGTTCAATGATATGGGCAGCAGGGCCTTTATCACCACCCAGTCTGTAAAGATGCTTAAGGGCCATCTCAAGGAGTGGGCTCTTGACCCCAAGGGATGGATGTATGGGGATAGCGGGAAGACATATGATATTTCCAAGCTGGATGAGGAGAAGGACTACTCAAAGACATTCTACAAGGAAAGATGGATACATGAGAATGGTCTGGAGCAGAGGTTGATTGTCACCTTCTCGCTTAAATACAGAAACTACAAGATGCAGATTAGGGAAAACCAGATACAAAGGGCTGTGGATGTGATTGAAAAGAATCCAGCAAAGATCAAGAAGTCCGGTTCCAATGATTTCAAGAGGTTTATCGAGAAGACCAATGTGACTACTGATGGCGAAGTGGCTGAGAAGGAATTGTTTAGCATAAACAAGACTCTGATTTCCAAGGAAGCCATGTATGACGGGTTCTATGCTGTATGTACAAATCTGGAGGATGAGATCAGTGACATAATCAGCGTCAATCACAGAAGATGGGAAATTGAGGAATGCTTCAAAATCATGAAAAGCGAGTTCAAGTCAAGACCTGTCTACCTAAGTCGAGATGAGAGGATCAAGGCTCACTTTACAACATGCTTCTTGTCTTTGGTTGTGTACAGATACCTTGAGAAGGCCCTTGATGGCAAGTTTACAACCTGTGAGATAATCAAGGGACTAAGGGACATGAACTTTTATGAGATTCCTGGCGAAGGACTTATTCCAACCTATGAGAGAAACGACTTCACCGATGCCTTACATGATACATTTGGCTTCAGGACTGATTATCAGATACTAAAATTGAAACAAATCAAAAATATTTTAAGAATCACTAAGAACTAAAAAAGGTACGCACTTTTCGAGCAAAAGGAAAAAGCTTAGAACGTTGTTGTTGCAACATGTTCCAAGCTTTTTTTGATTTTCAACTGTCAAATATGGGATT
>NZ_JBJXRK010000062.1:0-1913 GCF_046224405.1 Gudongella ferriphila
TGTAGAGTAAAGTTCTGGCTTTGGCTATGCCTCTGCCAGAACCTCCTCATCAAACCGTACGTGAGGTTCTCCCTCATACGGCTTTCCGAAGTTCTTCTACCATCAGCGTTACGATGCGAATGAAATACGCTTAAGACCAAGATTCCTGAACAAGTCCACGTGTTCCCCATAATGGTACCGTTTGGACTTTTGCTTCTTTCGATTGTACCAATACACAAGTCTCATCAGTATATATCTATCCAGCTTTAATAGTACCCGGTTGTTCGATATATGATAATAGCCTCGCCATCCAACAATCTTCAGATTCAGTCTCTTTATCATTTCCTCTAGGTCCTGATATAGTGTTGCATCCTTTAAGGTCTCTTTCACAACCTCTTTTATGACTTTCTGTTTCATTTTACACACCCACATGTCAGTGGCATAATATTCTGTTCCATTAAGCTTACGCATCTTGACTTTTCTTACTTCCATGCCAAGAAACACAAATCCGTCCTTTCCTGACCACAGGTTCACGATTCTCGTTTTCTCCATGTTCAGTTCCAGTTCCAACCGACTCATAATTAACTTAACTGCCCTGAAGCTGTTCGACACATCTTTGTAGTTCTTGCAAACGATCACAAAATCATCTGCATACCTTACCAACTTTCCCAGATGACCATAATGGCGTTCCCATATGGTATCCAGATAGTCCAGGTACAGATTCGCAAGAAGAGGCGAAAAGACACCGCCTTGTGGACTGCCGATGGTACTTTCTTCGTAGTTTCCATTCTCCATGATTCCCGCTCTCAACCACTTCCGTATCATTTTGTTGATTCTTCGGTCGTTGATTCGCCTTTCAACCAGCATCATCAGTTTCTCATGATTGATGTTATTGAAATATCCTTTGATATCTCCATCCAACACATAATTCCCCCGATTGTTACACGTTTTGCGTATCACTTCCAAGGCTTGATGCTGATTTCTCTTGGGTCTGAATCCATAGGAACAGTCTTTGAAGTCTGCTTCAAAGATCGGTTCAATCACCAATTTCATTACTGATTGTACGATTCGGTCTTTCACCGTTGGGATTCCCAATGGCCTTTTATTGCCGTCTGCTTTAGGTATGTACACTCGCCTAACCGGTGGTGGATTATAACTATTTCCTTTCAGGTCTTCCTGAATTTCCCCAATTATTCTTTCCACTCCATGATTTTCGATTTCTTCTATCGTCTGTTCATCTATTCCTGCACTTCCACCGTTGGTTTTCACACGTTTCCATGCTTCATATAGAATATCCTCACGATAAAGTTTGTCATACAATGCGTGAAATTTTCTCGCCTTATTTCTCTTGGCTGATTGGTATAGCTTCCTCTGAAGTTTTCGAACTTTGTCTTTAGGTGTTGTTAGCTTTTCAGCATTCACTCGCTCTTACCTCCTTCAAAAGCTTGAACTAAGTAGGGACCCTTTCCTAAATGAAGTTTTGTTGTCTTCATCATCATCGGTACTATGCTCCCCTCCGACTGCCTTCTCACAGGATTTCCTTTCGCATTCGCTTATAGTCCTCTTCTTTACCTTTCGGTGTGAGTTAGGCTCTCTCCAGTTCCGGACACTTACTTTCCATACATACCGTTTCCCATACACCGGGAACTTCTTCATCAAAGGCTCCAAGTTCTTCTTTGATTTCTATGGACTTCGCTAAATAGGAAGTAGCTCGTCAGTTCCTTTGTCCGACTTTACGGTTTTTTAACAGTGCTGCAGAATTCACTTTATGTTACGGTCTGCATGGTCGATAGAGCCACAATGTGCCCATTTTCATGACGCTTCACGCATCGATTCTCACCGATACATGGTCATATATCTACTGCGCTCCTTGGCGATTACGCAGGTCGGACTTTCACCGACATGTAAGTATCCAGCTTCGCTGGACACGCTCC
>NZ_JBJXRK010000063.1:0-1714 GCF_046224405.1 Gudongella ferriphila
GAGACCACTGAAAAACTATGTAAAAATATGTAAAAATAGCAATAAAAGAGTGTAGAAGTAAAGAAAAATCCTCCTTAATTTGGTATAATGTAATTGTCAAGAAAACATAACCAAAAGGAGGATTTTCAATGCTTAGAGATCAAAATAATCAGTTAAGCATCTATTCAATATTATACAATAAAATACCAGAAAATCATACTCTTAAGTTACTGGATAACGCTATCGACTTTAGATTTATTACAAAATCATTGGAGCAATCATACAACAAATTTTATGGTAGGCCCGCAAAGCATCCAGAACTTATGCTAAAACTATTAATACTTCAATATCTATATAACCTATCGGATGAAAGAGTCATAGAAGAATCCTCTTTAAACCTAGCATATATGTGGTTTCTTGGTATCAATCCTGATGAGACATTGCCAGATCCAAGTTTATTATCTAAGTTTAGAGTTCACAGATTACAGGAAGTAACATTAGATGAAATCATTGTTGAGATTGTCAAGCAGTGCGTAGAGAAGGGAATTATTGAAGATACAGGAATAAGTATAGATGCAACCCATACAAAAGCCAATACCTTTAAGGCTACTCCAGAGAGGGTAATTAAGCGACTAGCGAAGAAGATTTTTAAAACCTATGAAAAAGAAGTAGGCTCACTTCCAGAAGAAATCAATCAGAATATCCCCGATTATAAGGAAATATCAGATAATAAAGAGGCTAAGCGAGTAATGAAAAACTATCTGGAATCTGAAATTAATAAAATTGAAAGTGCTATTATCCTAAAAGAATGTCCCAACACAAGAAAGATTTTGGAAAATGCGAAACAGATTTTAGAAGATCCAAAATTTATTGAGCAGCGAGGAGTACGCTCTATTGTCGATCAAGATGCCCGCGTAGGGCACAAGAGTAAAACAGATCACTTCTTTGGGTATAAAGATGAGTACATAATTACAACTGAAAATCGAATCATTACAGCTATTACAGTAGCTGATGGAGCATATGTTGATGGTACAAGATTTAATGAATTGATTGAATTAACTAAGAAATCTGGACTAGAGATTAAAGAAGTATATGGAGATAAAGCATATTTCAAAAAGCCAATATTGGATAAAATAAATGAAATAGACTCAACACCTTATATTCCAGTAAGTGAAATGGCTTACAAGATAGATGAAGAAAGATTTGGTTATAATAAAGATTCAGATGAATGGTTCTGTAATCAAGGGAATAAAACATCAAGAAAAAGACATAGAAGTGACAAAAGCGGTAAACAGACATACAAGTATTACTTTGAAAAATCAATATGTAAAAATTGCACTCAGAGACAAGAGTGCATTAAGAGCTCCTCTACAATAGCTAGAATTTTGGAGGTAGGAATAAATACACCCGAATTTTATGGTTATAGCCAGCAACAGAAGACAAAAGAGTTCCACGAAAAGTATAAAAAAAGAGCTTGTCAGGAATGGAAAAATGGAGAGATGAAAAATTTCCATGGACTAGATCGTGCCCGGGGGTATGGTCTAGGGAGTATGTCCAAACAAGCTAAATTAACTGCAATTGCAGTTAATTTAAAGAGGATAGCAGCAATACTATCCTCTAAATTATTGACAAAGCTCAATATTTCCTTAATAATTTTCGATATCCTTACCAAAAGAGTAAAATTTAATCTAATCTTGGTTTAAAAAGTAGACTTTTTCAGTGGTCTCGGACAGGA
>NZ_JBJXRK010000064.1:0-1672 GCF_046224405.1 Gudongella ferriphila
CTACTCTTTCACCTGAGACCTATCTACCAGGTCGTCTTCCTGGTGTCTTACTCTTTCGAAGAGAAATCTCATCTTGAGGGGGGCTTCGTGCTTAGATGCCTTCAGCACTTATCCCTTCCAAACTTAGCTACTCAGCCATGCCGTTGGCACGACAACTGATACACCAGCGGTTTGTCCATCCCGGTCCTCTCGTACTAAGGACAGCTCCTCTCAAATTTCTTACGCCCACGACGGATAGGGACCGAACTGTCTCACGACGTTCTGAACCCAGCTCGCGTGCCTCTTTAATGGGCGAACAGCCCAACCCTTGGGACCTACTTCAGCCCCAGGATGAGACGAGCCGACATCGAGGTGCCAAACCTCCCCGTCGATGTGGACTCTTGGGGGAGATAAGCCTGTTATCCCCGGGGTAGCTTTTATCCGTTGAGCGATGGCCCTTCCACGCGGTACCACCGGATCACTAAGTCCAACTTTCGTTCCTGCTCCACTTGTTGGTGTCGCAGTCAAGCTTCCTTCTGCCTTTACACTCTTCGCACGATTTCCGACCGTGCTGAGGAAACCTTTGAGCGCCTCCGTTACTCTTTAGGAGGCGACCGCCCCAGTCAAACTGCCCAACTGACAGTGTCCCCATACCGGTTTCACGGTACCAGGTTAGAATTCCAGCATCACAAGAGTGGTATCCCAAGGGCGACTCCACAAATACTGGCGCACTTGCTTCCTAGTCTCCCACCTATCCTGTACATGCAATGCCAAAATCCAATGTCAGCCTGCAGTAAAGCTCCACGGGGTCTTTCCGTCCTGTCGCGGGTAACTCGCATCTTCACGAGTACTACAATTTCACCGGATCCTTTGTTGAGACAGTGCCCAAATCGTTACACCTTTCGTGCGGGTCGGAACTTACCCGACAAGGAATTTCGCTACCTTAGGACCGTTATAGTTACGGCCGCCGTTTACTGGGGCTTAAGTTCATACCTTCGCTTGCGCTAAGCATTCCCCTTAACCTTCCAGCACCGGGCAGGTGTCAGCCCCTATACTTCGTCTTTCGACTTAGCAGAGACTTGTGTTTTTGGTAAACAGTCGCTTGGGCCTATTCACTGCGGCCGGTCCACGCTTTATACATCGTTTGATGTCCACGCTAACCGGCACCCCTTCTCCCGAAGTTACGGGGCTATTTTGCCGAGTTCCTTAACAAAGGTTCTTCCGCTCGTCTTAGGATTCTCTCCTCACCTACCTGTGTCGGTTTGCGGTACGGGTAGTTTTAATCTCGATAGTGGCTTTTCTTGGCAGCGTGGAGTCTGTTGCTTCTCTACTTGTTTTTCGATCCCCATCGTACCTTGGTATTAACAAGAAAACGGATTTGCCTGTCTTCTCTACCTACATACTTGGACGTGCTCTTCCAACCGCACGCTCAACATATCCTTCTGCGTCCCCACATCTCTCAAACGATTATCACTAGTACAGGAATTATAACCTGTTGTCCATCGCCTACGCTTTTCAGCCTGGGCTTAGGTCCCGACTTACCCTGAGTGGACGAGCCTTCCTCAGGAAACCTTGGGTTTTCGACGGGTGAGATTCTCACTCACCTTTCGCTACTTATGCCAGCATTCTCTCTTGTGTAATGTCCAGCGCTCCTTTCGGTACACCTTCTTCCCTTACACAATGCTCCTCTACC
>NZ_JBJXRK010000065.1:0-1630 GCF_046224405.1 Gudongella ferriphila
CTCCCTATATGTCAGAATAGATGTCGTATGGATGGTATAATACTTTTAGGAAGGAAGGTAGCCATATGACAAGAAAAAAAGAATATGCGGAGGAATATAAACAGCGAGTACTTGAAAAACTCATGCCACCTATCGGCAAAAGCGTCCCAGAGGTAGCAAAGGAAGAGGGTATTAATAGAAATACATTGTATGGATGGGTTGCAAAAGCTAGAGATAAGGGTGCTAAGATTCCCAACAGTTCACCTTCTAATAATAGAAAGTGGCGCAATGAAGATAAAATGAAGATAGTATTGGAAACATACAGCATGAATGAGGTGGAACTAAGTACCTACTGTCGCGAAAAGGGACTTCATGTCTCTGATATCAAGGAGTGGATCAAGAGGATGGAACAGTCCTTCGATGACCGCGTTGAAGTTGAATCAGCAGAGTTAACTGCTCAGAAACAAAGGTCTAGACAGCTTGAAAAGGAACTTAAGCGCAAAGAAAAAGCGCTTGCTGAGGCAGCAGCATTATTGGTGCTAAGAAAAAAGGCAGATGCGATTTGGGGGGACCCAGAGGAAGACTGATTAGCAGCTCAGATCGCAAGAATGCCATAGAGCTAATCAACGAAGCTAGGTATGCTGGTGCCCGCTTGGCACCCTGCTGTGAGGTCCTGAATATTTCAGTCAGGACCTATGAACGGTGGATAAAAGAAGATGGTGTAATCGATTTACGCAAGCATGTTAAGCTGAAAGAACCACATAACAAGCTATCAGATAAGGAGAAGCAGGACATTATTGATATATGCAATAGCCCTGAACACGCGGACCTTAATCCGTCACAGATTGTCCCTAAGCTGGCTGATCAAGGGAAATACATAGCTTCTGAGTCTACTTTTTACAGGGTGCTTAGAGAATTCAAGCAGAATGCCAAGAGAAAGGCAACTCGCAGTCATTTATCAAAACCATTATCAACCCACGTAGCTAAAGCTCCCAACCAGGTTTGGACTTGGGATATTACCTGGATTCCGGGATTAATAAAAGGGAGCTATTACAAATTATACATGATAATTGACATATTCAGCCGCATGATAATCCAATGGGAACTCCATGAAACAGAATCTCAGAAACATGCTATGAATTTGGTAAGAAAAGCTGTATTTAGACATGGTATCATCAACAAGCCATTGGTACTACATTCAGACAATGGCAGTCCTATGAAAGGGCAGGATTTTCAAAATCTGTTGGTACATCTGGGAATCACCAAATCATATTCAAGACCTCGTGTAAGTAATGACAATGCCTACTCTGAAGCTTTGTTTAAGACTTTAAAATATACAAAAGATTTCCCAACCAAGGGGTTTGGATCCATGGAATCAGCACGAGAATGGATAAATCGGTTTGTAAATCTATACAATATAGAATTTATGCACAGTGGCATAAAGTTTGTAACACCACACCAGCGGCATTATGGCTTTGATAAGGAGGTTTTAAGAAGGAGAAAAGATGTATACGAGAATGCAAAGCAGAAGAATCCTGGTAGATGGTCTGGTAAGACGAGAAATTGGGATTATATAGACTATGTTTCGCTCAATCCAGTTAACAAAGATGAATTAGCACAAAAAATACGACAACTTACTTGACAAATACCG
>NZ_JBJXRK010000066.1:0-1620 GCF_046224405.1 Gudongella ferriphila
ATGTGTTTATCTTTTGATAATGTCACCTTATAATTATCTTTTGATTATGTCACAATAATCTTATGAAAAAAGAGGTGCGATACTTATTGAATGACAAACAGATCAACAGATATCGAGTGTTATCAAATGTAATCGAAGGCAATCTTAAACCTTGTGATGCTGCTAAAACTCTCAATTTGAGTGAACGTCAAGTATACCGCTTAATTAAAGGAGTGAACATTGAAGGCGTGACTTCCCTCATTCACAAGAATTCAAGCAAGAAACCTTCTCATACTTTTGATGATGATTTCAAACAAAACATTTTAGAATTAAGGCGTTCTGACAACTACAAAGATTCTAATTTCACACATTTTAGAGAACTCTTAGTGGAGCGTGAAGGCATCTCCATTAGCTACAATGCTCTTTACACTCTTCTTACTTCCAATGGATTCAAAAGTCCCAAGAAGAGACGTAAATCCAAAAACCACAACAGACGTAAAAGAAAATCCAGACAAGGTATGCTGATACAAATTGATGCAACACCCTTTGAGTGGTTTGAAGGCTCTGTAAAGTATGCTTTGCACGGTGCCATGGATGATGCTACCGGACAAGTTGTCGGCCTTTATATGACCAAGAACGAGTGTCTTCATGGCTATCTTGAAGTTATCAGGCAAATGGTCTTAACTCATGGTGTTCCCACATGTGTTTACAGTGATATGCATACGATATTTAGGTCTCCGATTGCTGGCAAAGTCTCAGTGGAAGAGCAGCTAAAGGGCAAATCCATCAACAAGACACAATTTGGAAGGGCAATGGAAGAACTAGGGGTTTCACTGATTTATGCCAGATCACCACAAGCCAAAGGAAAAGTCGAAAGATTGTGGAATACATTGCAGAGCAGGTTGCCTACGGACCTTAAGATAGCCGGTGTAACCTCAATTGAACAAGCTAACGAGTTTTTAGCAGATTACATCGCATCATTCAATTCCAAATTTGCTGTCGAACCTGAAGAAGCCATATCAGCGTATACTCCGCTACCTGACTATTTGAACCTGGACCACATCTTATGTGTCAAGTTCGACAGAGTTACAGACAACAGCAGCGTTTTTTCGGTCCACAGCAAGCACTTCATGGTTGTCGGTTCACCAGAGCTTCCTGAAGTACCAAAAAAGTCAAAGATACATGTCATTATCAGCACTTCAGCAGGCATCAAGGTAGAGTATCAAGGGAATGTCTATGATACCATCAACTACATTAAACCTAAGAAATCCAATGATTCTAAAGGGAAATCAAAGTCAAAGTACATACCACCTGATGATCACTATTTCAAATATGGGAGTGACAAATTTAAAAAACTCTACTTTGATGAAAGTTATGAAGAAGTGCTGGCGATACTACAAGAGATATTCCTGCGCAAATACGCTTAATATCTTACTCCCAAATCATTTGAGGCTAATCTTTGAACGGTTGAGAAGATTTAAAATGTCAAGGACAAGGTTGCTTGTTCATATATCCTTGACATTTTAAATTGAGCAACTAGAGTTCCCAAGCCTCAAATGGATGGAACACTTAATTATTTACTGACATTTTCAAGAGATAATTAGATTAGTTTTTACTGACATTTTCAAAAGTTATTGACAG
>NZ_JBJXRK010000067.1:0-1617 GCF_046224405.1 Gudongella ferriphila
ACTATACGATCAAGTATAGCATCAGCTAAGGGTGAATCATTACCACCTAACTGTTCATACCAACCCTCAGGTCTGAATTGTGAGCAGAAGAGTGTCGAAGACTTTTTTCTTCTTCGATGAAGTAGTTCAAAGATATCTTTTTCTTCTGTTGAGTTTGGCTTTAGCAATAGCCATTCATCAATTATCAGAAGTACTGGGTTGGAATACTTTGCCATAACCTTCTTGTAGTTTCCTTCGCTCCTGGAATACTCCAGGTCGATTAGAAGATCTGGTAGGCGTACATATTGAGTTTTGTAGTGTTGCTTGCAGGCCTCCATGCCAAAGGCACAGGCCATGTAGGTTTTGCCACTGCCAGTTGCTCCTGTGATGAAGATATTCCTGTGTTCTGATATGTAGTCACAGGAGGCGAGTCTCTTAATCAGTTCTTTGTTTAGTTTTCGTCCTGATGTGTAGTCGATGTCCATTATGCTCGCATCGGGCTGGTCAAAATCAGCATTCCTGATTAGTCTATCAAGACGGTTGTTTTTCCTTCTTGTGTATTCAATATCAACCATCATGCCGAACCGTTCGTCAAATGATATTTCATTCATTCTTGGGTCTGACATTTGTTGACGAAATGCATCAGACATGGCTGTGAGTCTCATTTCAATTAGTTTGTCAATTGTGCTGTTGTTAATCATTTGTTCTACCTCCATAGTAGTTGGACCCACGTGTTATGCCATAGATGTTTTTCACAGGTTTGGTTTCAGCTATTGAAGCATCTTCCTTGGTTGTTCCAGCTACAAGTATGTTTTTGATGCTCTTGTAACTGGGGCTTGCGGTAAAGGTCAGTGCTTTCTCGCATGCTGCCTCAAGACGACCTGCTGAGTACCTGTCAACCAATTTCAATAAACCCATGCAGCTTTTGTATGTTTGCTGCTCTACACGTTTGGAGGTAAGTATTGCATCTACGGTTTTGTGTGTGTTTGGTCCAATAAGTTCTGCCCATTTTCTAAAGCGGTTACCGTTCCATTCAAGGTACTGTTGGTGATCAGGGGGCATGTGTTCAACTACCGTGCTGTATTGTCCCTTTCGGCCAAACAGACGCTTGTGGGAGGCAATACGGTTATGGTTGTAGAAAACTTCCATAATCTTTTCTGTTATCCTGACATCAACCTTCCTTTTGATGTATTCATAAGGAACAGAGTATAGCATTCCTTCTATGGATATGTGATAATTAAATTGAACGGTGGCTTGTTTCCAATCTGCCAGTTCATAGGGGGTAGCAGGAAGGGGTAATAGAAATGGGAATTCTTCGTTGTGGAAGAGACTCGACCTGCTTCCTTCCTTCTTTTGGAAGTCTCTCTTGTTGAATTCTTCAAGCTTTTCTCTAACTGAAGCATTCAATTCCGCTAATGAAAAGAACTGCTCATTTCTAAGGGCTGCAACAATCCAGGTGGATATGTTTCCGACAACACCTTCAGCATTTGGTTTGTCTTTGGGCTTTCTAACTCTTGCAGGTATTATTGCAGTACCATAGTGTTCAGCCATTTCGTGATAGGTGGTATTTAGTTTTGGAGTATACCAATCCTTGTTGTGATTGACTGCTGTTTTGCAGTTATCAGGAACCAGAATTTT
>NZ_JBJXRK010000068.1:0-1442 GCF_046224405.1 Gudongella ferriphila
GCTCCGTTGGGACTTCCTGCAAACAACCAATTTTTTCTTCCCACAGTAAATGGTCTGATACTATTTTCTGCGGTATTGTTTGTCATATCGCAGTTCCCATCCTCCAGGTACCTCATCAGTCCTTCTCTTTGATTAATTGAATATTGCAAGGCTTTTCCGATTCTGGATTTTGGTAGAACTCGGTTAGAATTATTTTCAACCCATGACCAATAAGCCTCCAATACAGTCATTTGCTGCCTAAGGCGTTCTTTTTTCCTATCCTCTGGGGATAGGTTTTTTAGTTTATCTTCAATCTCGAAGAGTTTCTTGAAGTATTCTATTGCCTGCAAAGGGAGTGTTGCCTCTGGGCTTTTCAGATTCTTTGGAAGTGCATCGGCAAAATATCTTCTTGCATGGCTCCAACACAAGCATCTTGTGATATTTTCCACCTTGCCATAGCCACTGAAACCATCTGTATGCAGGTATCCCTCATAACCCTGAAGGAAGTTTACCGCATTTGAGCCTGACCTTCCTTCCTTGTATTCAAATACCCTTATTGGCTTTGTGCTGTTCTTGCTGCTGGTGTATACCCACATGTATGATTTTGATGTGTTTTTCTTTTCCGGTTCATTCATGACCTGGACCGGTGTCTCATCTGCATGAAGGTAGTCTTGCATCAAAAGCTGCTGGTGTAGTCTTTTGACCATTTTCCCAAGATACTCCTCTGATGTCTTTAGGATCCAGTTTGAGAGGGTGCTCCTCTTTACCTGCATGCCCAAGTTCTGCCAGTCCTTTTCCTGTCTGTACAGTGGTATATGGTTGACATACTTCTGATACATTGTCCAGGCTACACTTGATGGCGATGCCATTGAGTGCTGTATCAAGGGCGCGTCAACACCGGCCTGTTTCAGATATGGCCTTTCTTCCTTGCGGCATGTTCTGCATTCCCAGGTCTCCTGATATATATTTATGATTTTCATTGTTGCTGGAATATATTCAATTTCACTCCGTATGTACTTCTTTCCTGCAAAATGTCTTCTATCTCCATCTATTTCACATATCTTGTCAGCTTCTGAGATGGTGAATTGCCTATCTTCCTGGGGAAGATGCATTAGGGCCTTTTCACGTGAATATCCTTTTCTTGTCTTTTTCCTTGTGACCAGTTCTTCAACTTCTTCAAAATCAGCATTTGATTCCGCTTCATCAAATTCACCGAATTCCATGCCTTCCAGGAGTATCTGGCCAGTTAGAACTGAACTCTTCTCGCTCTTGACTCCAAATAGTTTCTTGGTGAGATAGTCTATCTGCTCTCTAAGCAACCTTGACTCAGTGTTCATTTCTTCAAGGGTTTGTCTCAAGGATGAAATTGTGGTTGTTTGTTCTTTGATTATTTCAATCAAAACTGATGCATCTGAAGTGCTAAGATCCATATATGACCAACCCTCTTCAATGTATTTTCCTTA
>NZ_JBJXRK010000069.1:0-1438 GCF_046224405.1 Gudongella ferriphila
AAAAGCAATCTGGTAATATGTCAAGAAGAGATTTTTAAATAAATAATCCAGATGAGCTAAAGGAGGACAGCCCAAACAGAACCTAGGATTTTCAGGGGAAAAACAGGTTTAAGATCAGAAAATATTCTATTGTATCTCTCCAACTTTACCGCTGGAGTAGATTTGATTTTTAGTCAGCAAGCCAAAAATCAGACGAACTAGTTTACGAGATGTAAGTGCGAGTGCTCTTTTATGACAATGGGTTGTAACTTCACCATACTTCTTGTTGTAGAAGTCCCTGTACTCTGGAACATGGTTTATGACACTGTTTGCAGCTTCAATGAGGTAGTATCTCAGATATTTGTTGCCGGTTTTGGTCATTCTAGTATCATCAGAGGAGTAATCGCCAGACTGGTTTACCCTCCAGGTTAGACCGGCATATTTAGCCAAGGAATCATGTGAGCCAAAGGATGTAATAGTGCCAATTTCAGCAAGAATACCACTGGCAAGTACCGGACCAATACCGGGAATGGAAGTCAGAGATTGATACTCTACAGGGTTGATGCCTTTAATGGTCTTCTCAATGGCTTTGTCAACTACCTTGATCTCATCATCAAATGCTTTGATAAGGTTAAAGGACGAGGCAATGGAGGTGTTTAAAGGCTCATACAAGACTTGATCCAAACGGTAGGAATCCCTGGCAGCCTTTTGTAGCAACCTGGCTGTTTCATAGGGGTCACTGAACCGATTCTTACCCTTGGCAGAGACAAATGCTACAAGATCCTCAATGGAAGAGTAAGTAATATCATCCAAAGAGAGGAACTCAGTCAAAACGGCAGCAGAAGTAACGCCATAGGTATTGGAAAAAGGCTTTTCATCCTTATCCAGGACAGCCAACTCGCTAAACTTCAGATAGATGTTGGAAACCATATAGGTCTTCTCGCGAGTAATGCACTCAACCAAATGGAGTCTATGCCTGGAAAGTCTCTGCAAGGCAAGAAACTGAGCCCCCCGCCAGGGCTCGGATGTGATTCTTCCACACCTGGCAAAATCAGCAATAACAAAAGCATCCAGGGGATCAGTCTTATCAATATCTACAAAAGACTTCCTGTAATTGGCAACAGACTTAGGGTTTAGGCAGTAAACAAGAGGTTTGAAGGGCAGAAGCTCTTCACTTGAAGAGAGAAAATTGGCAATGTGTGTACTGTAAAAGGAAGTTGATTCCAATGCGATAACAACATATTCAAGGCCATTGGAATTAAGACAGCCAAGGATGCTATCCAGTATGGATTCGGCACCAGGCTGGTTATTCAGAGCCTTTAGATTGAGAAGCTTATCGCCTTGAAAATTCAGAGCACATAAGACATTGGTCCTAGAGCTTACATCAATACCAACGAATAAAGTAGACATAAAGTTGTTCTTCACAAGATCACCACCTTTCATAAAAAGATAAGGGTGG
>NZ_JBJXRK010000007.1:0-104313 GCF_046224405.1 Gudongella ferriphila
TGATAAAACAGAGTTAAAAAATAATACAAGTTGGTTTACGTTAACTAATAATTTAGAGGAGGAATATTAATGTGTAAAAAGTGGAGTGGTAGGTTTTTGAGTTTGTTTTCCTTAGTATTGCTTTTGCTTATGAGTAGCGTAGTTCCTAGTTTTGCTGATACTGGGACAAGTACTGTTGCATTAGCGGACGATTCCCAAATAAGAATTCAACTTCTTAGTGATACAAGTTATATAATTACTGAAAATGAGGAGACTCTTTTAGTAAAAGTGAAAGAAGATAAAAATGAAACAGTAACATTTTTGAAAGATTTAGAAACAGGCAGCGAGGATTACTTTTTAAGAGATGAAGTTAAAGGAACAATCTATTCAAGTATTACAGGTAAAACAGTAAATCTTGGTTATTCTATGAAAGATAAAGAAATAAATTCCCTAAGATCAGGCGGAGATATATTTATAGATAATCACGAGGTATCATATGAAGTTATAGTGTATCTTGTTGGATCAGCTGGGAAAATTGCTACAATGGCATCTGCTGCATTAGCGTACAAGAATGTACCTGGATCTGCAGGAGTAACATTAATAATAGCCATTTTATCTGGAATAGGATATATGACAGCTGGAGCTTTTGATTTAGCTTACCCAAATGGAGGAATTAAATTTGAGGAATGGGAAGTAGAAAGATCGAGCGTACGAGGTGGGGTGACGTATTATTACTATGTAACAAAAATTAAGAACGTTAAACATGTAGCGGTATTGTAATGAATAAACGAATAGAATGCAAAATTATGGGAAACATGAAATATATTTTTCAAAAGTTAAATTATCGTAATTACTATCTAGTGGTAATAGTCTATATGATGGTAACAGCGATAATTACACATATTAATCTAGGTGATAAAATTAGCAATTCAACTATTTTTACGATAATGGTCTTAAGCAGCATAATTGTAAACATATCCTCAGTTTTTACACTTTTTTTAAAGAGAAAGGAAATCATTAAAAGGGAAAGAATTTTGATTATTATATTTATCTTGCATACATTACTTATACAATATTTTTATTTTAAGACAGGATAGGATGTTTGTGTTAAACGAGGGACAGGAACACTGTCTTACAAAGTAGCAGGAAGAGTTAGCCTGCTGATTTGTCTTGCCTATGTTAGTCTATTATGATATTTTGTTCTTGGACAGTGTTGTCCAATTGTTAAGGGATGGAATAATTAGAAAATGATAAAATCAAATAGTTATCCAGTAATGGAAATAAATCTGAAACATCTTGGAGAGAACGCCGGGAATATAGTCAAGAAATGCAGTGAACTGGGGATAGGGATTACAGGAGTTGTCAAAGGTACGGATTCATATAAAAACTCCTACAAAAAAATAAATGAATTTCTGTAATCTGATTAAGGGGGCAGCTTCAGTTTGAAGCTTCCCCCCTAATTTTTTTATCTGCTGTAAACCACCTTGCCATCCACAATGGTCTGGTCCACCTTCACATCCTTGATTTCCATGGAGGGTATTGTGAATATATCCCTGTCCAGAACTATCATATCCGCAACAAATCCAGGCTTTAACCTTCCCTTCCAGTCCTCCTTGAATTCGTTGTAGGCGCTCATTATTGTATAGCCGTCAATGGCATCCTCCAGTGACATGTTCTCCTCTGGGTAATAGCCTTCCTCAGGCGTTCCGTCCAGCCTTTTCCTGTTTACTGCAAGATAGATGTTCTCGAATGGATTGCAGTCCTCCACAGGGCTGTCTGTACTGAGGCTGACAGGTGCTCCCAGCTTGTAGAGGGTATTGAAGGCATATGATGTTTCTGCCAGCTCATCTCCGATCCTGTCATTTATTATGGGTATATCGGACTGCAGAAAGATTGGCTGATACATGACGGGTATTCTAAGCTCAGCGATCCTTTCCAGCTGGTCCCTTGTGGTGATCTGGTTGTGGACAATCCCGTGTCTCAGGGTATTCTCTCCGTCATCCATAATTCTGGAATAGGTATCAATTACACTTTGTATGGCCCCGTCACCTATTGCGTGGGTTATAACCCTGATATCCTTATCTGCAGCCAGTCTGCAGAGATCATAGAGCTGGTCGTCACTTAAAGCTTCAACACCCTTTTCACCTGGTGCATCGTTGTATTCATTCTGCATCAGGGCTGTCCGTGCTCCCAGGGAACCGTCTTTAAATAGCTTAAGTGCACCCTTGGAGTAGAATTTCTCGTTATATCTTCCGTGTATATGCTCCGTATTTAGGTAGTCCTTGAAATCATCTATCTCCTGGAAATTGAACTGGTGGCCATACCTGAACTTAAGCTTGCCAGTGTCAGCAATTCCCTGGATAGTCTCAAAGACCTTCTTGTAGTCCTTGCTCATAATGTCGCAGGACTGAACCGAAGTAAGTCCTACGCTTACGGCATAGTCCATGGCCATAAGAAAATCCTTCTCAATATCCTCCTTGGTCTTTAGGGGTATTATTGTCTGAAGGTATCTGACAGCATTCTCGTTGAAGACACCATTGGGTTCCCCATCAGGGCCAAGCTGGATTTCTCCGCCTTCAACCCTGGTGTCGCTGGTCACTCCAAGCACCTCCAGGGCCTTGCTGTTACCAACTGTTACGTGGATGCACACCCTGTCAAAGACAAGGGGTATTTCAGTTGAAATCCTGTCAAGGTCATGCTTGTTCAAAAGTCTTTTCTCACCCTCGACAAAGTTGTCCTGGTTCCACCCCTTGCCAACCAGCACTTTAGTATCTGGATGCTCAGCCAGGAACTCCCTTCCCAGTGTGACTATGTCATCTATGGATCTGGCAGATGTCAGCATGCAAGAGTTCATATTCGAACCTATCATGTTGATGTGGAGGTGACTGTCGTTAAGGCCTGGAAGAACGGTTTTTCCTTCAAGGTCGATCACTTCGTCGTGAGAGTGCTTAAGAATATCTTCATTGGATCCCACAGCCTTGATTGTTCCATCAGAGATGAGGATTGCCTCCGCAAAATGGTCCTTTTCAATATAAATTTTACCGTTATTATATATTCTACTCATAATAAAACCTCCTGATTATTATTCTACCCAGAAATCACCAAAAGAATGATCACTTGAGCAGCTTTTTCAATGATATAATTATATCACACAAAGTACAACACCAAGAAGATAAAAATGCCTGGGCTAAAACCCAGGCATCACTAGTCAATGTTTATATAATTGTATTTTTTATCAAGTTGCTCGATTGACTTGATGATTGCGCTTCCCAGGCAAACCTCGTCCTGGTAGAAAACCGCCACCTGACCAGGTGTTACAGCCTTTACGGGATCATCATAGACAACAAGAAGGGTACCATCATCATTTTTTGATACTGTAACAGGAATATCCTTCTGTCTATACCTGAACTTTGCTGTACATTTCATGGGAAGCTCAGGTTCTTCCTCGACTATCCATGCAGGGTCCTCACCAACAAGGGACGTGGAAAATAGTGCCGGATGCTTTGCTCCCTGGGCAACGTAGAGTTTGTTGTTTTTTAGGCTCTTGCCAACCACAAACCAAGGCTCACCAGTGCCTACCCCGCCTATACCTATTCCCTTTCTCTGTCCCAGGGTATAGTGGATCAGACCTGTATGTTCACCGATAACACCACCGTCAACGTCAATTATGTCTCCAGGCTTTGAAAGCAGGTACCTGTCCAGAAATTCATCAAAGTCCCTTTCGCCTATAAAGCATATTCCAGTGGAATCTTTTTTTGCAGCTGTATAGAGATCATACTCCTGGGCAATTTCCCTAACCTCTGATTTTTCAAGATGACCTATAGGGAATAGGGTTCTTGAAAGTGCCTTCTGACCAATTCTTGACAGGAAGTAGCTTTGGTCCTTGTTGTTGTCCTTGCCCCTTAGAAGCAGGTACTTTCCATCCCTTTCCTCCACCTGGGCATAGTGTCCCATTGCAATGTAATCTGCATCAAGCTTAAGTGCATAATCAAGAAATGCATTGAATTTGATTTCCTGATTGCACATTACATCAGGATTGGGTGTTCGCCCTTTCTTGTATTCATCAAGAAAGTAGCTGAAAACCCTGTCCCAGTATTCCTTTTCAAAGTTTATGGTGTAGCAGGGAAAACCCAGCTCAGCTGCAACCCTCTTTGCATCCTCCGCATCCTGCGCTGATGTACACACACCATCCTCGTTTTTTTCTTCCCAGTTTTTCATGAATAGACCGACAACATCATAGCCAGCCTTCTTAAGAAGGACGGCTGAAACCGAGGAATCCACCCCTCCGCTCATACCCAGTATCACTTTTTTTGCCATATATATCAATTCCTTTCAAATCTCATAAAAAAGTCACTTCAGTGTATACCGATGAAGTGACTGTAGGTGGTGGAGATAAGGGGATTCGAACCCCTGGCCTTCTGAATGCCATTCAGACGCGCTCCCAACTGCGCCATACCCCCAAATATAATAATATGATAGCATTTGAAAATCGTTTTTGCAAGGACTTTTAAGGCTCTCAATTAGTGGTTGGCTACAGAAGAGCAACGTGTTAAACTATAAACAGGATTGGAGGGAGCAGGTATGTATCTCAAGAAGCTGATTGCACCTATTTTCATAACGCTTTTACTTTTATTGTATTATGGTTTTATTTTGCTTAACCTAATAAGAATTCCAGAATCAGTGGGTATAAGAATCCTGTGGCTAATAGTTCCATTGGGTCTTATGGGAGTGAGTGTATTTGTACTGATAGAGAGAATAAAGGAAATAAGGAGTGGTGATGAGGATGATCTTGGTAAATACTGATTATATCAGCGGTAAAAATCTAGAAACAATGGGTCTTGTGAAGGGATCCACCATTCAAAGCAGAAACGTGGGAAGAGACATAACCCAAGGCTTTAAAACCCTTGTTGGAGGAGAACTGAAGGCCTACAACGAGATGATGAACAATGCCAGAGCCCTTGCTACAAAGAGGATGGTACAGGAGGCTGAGGATCTTGGAGCTGATGGGATAGTCAACATAAGATATGTTTCAGCTGCGGTCATGCAGGGAGCTGCAGAGGTCATGGTATATGGAACGGCTGTTAAGTTTAAATAGCCATAGCATATTTGCAATAGAAAATGATTGGGTATTCAGGGAATGGAGTGATTAGATGAAAGTTGCCATGCCTGGCAAGAAAAAACTATTTGATATTGGACTTGTTCTACTAGCAGTTATCCTAGCTGCAATTGTATATAAACCCCTGGGGAATATCATCAATCCATTTGTATATGCCCTTGTGCTAGCCTATATTTTAAATCCTCTGGTCAAAGCGCTTGAAAAAAGAAAAATTAAGCGTATATGGGCGATACTTATGGTATTTATATTACTGTTTGCAATAATAGGTATTGCATTTGCAACCATTATTCCAAGATTGACAGGAGATTTGAGTGGATTTATAGAGGACATCCCAAATATTGTTAAATTTGTTGAGAGAGTTATCAGTGAATTGCGTGCAGGGGAAATCACGTTCATACCGGAGGAATTCCGTGACTTCTTAAATGTGGAGGAGGAGATGAGTAGGGCAGGGGAATATTTGAGGAATGCATTCCGAGGTATATTCGATGCTCTTGTGAATTCAACAGGTACGCTTCTGGATATAATAATTACACCAATAATAACATTTTACTATCTAAAGGATAAGGACAAGATAATAAAGGCATTTACTCAGGATATACCCGATTCTGTCTACAGTAAAATAAAGGAGCTAGCCGGGGATATGGACAAGGTACTAGGGGGATTTATCAAGGGGCAGATCGCGGTGGCTGCCTTTGTAGGAATACTTACAGGGGTGGGATGCTGGTTCATAGGAGTACCCTATGCCTTAACTGTGGGACTTGTAGCTGGAATAACAAATATTATTCCCTATTTTGGACCATGGCTAGGGGGAGTTCTGCCGGTTGTCCTGGGCTTTATGGAAAAGCCCATTATGGCCCTTTGGGTTGTTATTCTAATAGTGGTGATCCAGCAGATAGAAGCTGCTTTTCTTTCACCACAGATCATGTCCCATTCAGTGGGAATGCATCCCCTATTGGTTATGTTTTCGGTTTTGTTCTTTGGGAGCATGTTTGGAATAGCGGGGATGATTATAGGTGTACCCTTGATGGGAGTCCTTAAAATCCTGTTTGGCTACCTAAAGGAGGTTCGGCAGGGGATCAGATCGGAAAACACGTAGTAAAATATGAAATTTTAACAAGTGCATTGCCTTCCAGATATTTTCAGGATATAATAGTCATCGTACATAATGACAATAAAATAACAATATTTTGGAGGGTAATATGTCGGAAAACAATGGAATTGTAACATCGGTATTGAAAGAGTCAACTGGAAATCCAGCACCCCTTGGTCTTTTGGGCTTTGGAATGACCACTGTTCTACTTAATCTTCACAATGCGGGGCTAATAGAGATGAGTGCAATGATCCTTGCTATGGGAATTTTTTATGGTGGACTTGCTCAGGTCATTGCGGGGATAATGGAGTGGAAAAAGAACAACACCTTTGCAGGCACTGCATTTATATCCTATGGAATGTTCTGGGGCACCTTCGTAGCAATCAAGCTATTCCCTGTACTTGGATGGGCTGAAGCACCAACTGGAAAGGCTCTTGCAGCATACCTCTTTATGTGGGGTCTATTCACCTTTGTAATGTTCATAGGAACCTTAAGGATAAGCAGGGCACTGCAGGTGGTCTTTGGAACACTTACTGTCCTCTTTATGCTACTTGCAATCGGTGACTTCACTGGTAACCATGCTTTGATAAACATAGCAGGCTATGAAGGAATATTCTGTGGTTTCTCAGCTATATACACTGGATTGGCTCAGGTCATCAACGAAGTGAATGGAAGGGTTATCCTACCACTTGGTGAAGTTAAGAAGTAAATACTTACAGGAGAAATTCCTCCCCATGGCGAGCCAAGGGGAGGTTGTTTTTTTCAATTGTGAGAAAAGAATCTTTGTGATAAAATACTTTAAAGCGACAAATAGGAGGGTGTTTAATGGAGAAATTCAAGGAGTACATAATAAGAGAATACACTGAGGATGATCTTAAGTGGATTGTTGACACTCACGGGGAAATGTACAAGAGAGAATATGGTTTTGACAATACATTACCCAGCTATGTCAGTGAGCCCCTTGAGAAATTTCACAATTCAAGAAAAGCTAACAGGGAGCAGATATGGATAGCTGAAAGGGATGAAAAAAAGGTAGGGGTAATAGCGATAGCATATGTGGATGATTATACGGCTCAGTTAAGATGGTTTCTTCTCCTGGAGGAGGAGAGGGGGAAGGGACTTGGAAACAGGCTTATGGAAATGGCGTTGGATTTTTCAAGGAAGGCAGGCTACGGGAAGATAATTCTGTGGACCGTAAGCATCCTGGATGCTGCAAGACATCTCTATGGCAAGCATGGCTTTAGCATAGAAGAAAAAGTCCCCCACAGGATATGGGGGAAAGATCTGGTAGAGGAAAGATGGGACTTAGTAATGGACGGCGCTGAGGAATAATCCATGTGGGGGACATGTAATACCTGCATCAGCCCGTACCTTTGTTCCAAGAACATTCTTAACGTCCTGGGGGCTCATTTTGTGCTGGCCTACCTCAACAAGCGTACCCATGAGAATACGTACCATGTTGTGTAGAAAGCCATCCCCGGTAAAGACAAAGGTGAGTAATGGACCTTCCTGCTTGTAGCTAATTGAATGGAGGGTCCTCACTGTTGACTTCTTTGATTTTTTTACTGACGAAAAGCCCAGAAAGTCATGTGTTCCCTGGAGTATCTCTATTGCAAGGTCTATGGCATCCATATCCAGGGATTCCTTTATGTGCCATGAATACTTTCTGTAGAAGGGAGACTGGAATTCGCCTGTGTATATATGGTATTCGTAATCCTTGGTTTTTACGTTGTATCTGCTATGAAACCGATCATCCACCTGTTCTATATCAGCTACAATTATATCATTGGGTAGATAGTGATTGATATATTCCTGAATTTCATGAGGAGACATATCCAAATCAGCTTTAAAGTTTGCAACCTGACCAAGGGCATGTACACCTGCATCGGTCCTGCCGGATCCGATTATCTTCATATCCCCTTTACACATCTCACCTATTACTTTTTCAAGCTTTCCCTGGATGGTCCTATCTGACTTTGGCAATTTCTGCCAACCCAAATATCTACCCCCGTCGTACTGAATGGTCATTTTGTAGTTTCTCAAGGTATCATCTCCTAGTATGTGAAGCCTTCACCTTCGACCTCGGTTACGTATGAAACGGATACAAAAGCCTTTTTATCTATGTTTCTGATGAAGTCTCTGATCTTGATGTACTCACTTCTGGAAACAATGGTGTTTATGATTCTCTTATCCTCATTTGAAAATCCACCTTCCCCATGGTAAATGGTGGTTCCTCTTCCTATATCAGAAAGTATATACCCATTTATTGAATCAAGCTCGGACGAAATTATAAGCATGTTGATCTTTACGTTGAAACCAGCAATCATCTTATCGATTACAAGAGAGTTGATTACTATTCCAAGTAGAGCGTACATACCAAGTCTGGCTCCAAATACAAGACCTGCAAATATTGTAATGAAAAAATCTGAGGCAAGCAGGGACTTTCCAATGTCCATGTGGGTATATTTGTTTATGATTTTCGCAATTATATCCGTACCGCCTGTGGAAGCGTTTTGATTGAAGACTATCCCCATGCCTACACCGTTTATTAGAATCCCGAATATCAGATTAATGAACAGGTCATCCGTAAAGGGGGCTGTCATGGGTATAATCAGCTCAAAGAGCCCGATCATGCCTGACAGGGCAAGAGAAGCATAGACTGTATAGCCTCCAAACTCCCTTCCAAGAACTATAAATGCTGTGATGAACAGGATGATGTTTAGAATTGCAAGTATCACTCCCATTGGTATTGAGGGAATTAAATAGCTAAGTATCATTGCAAGACCGGTTGCACCTCCCACAGCAAGATTGGATGGTATAAGGAAAAAATACATCCCCATTGTCATGACAAGTAGCCCTAAATTAATTAGCATAAATCTTTTTATGTTGAATTTCATAGTTATCTCCTCCTAAATTGTAGCAATCAAGATATTATAGTAGATAAGAGCAATAAATTCAAGGTAAATTTGGAATATCGGTTTACAATGGTACATTATACAAATAGAATAATGATGAGAGCACAGTATAAAAATTGGAAGGGTTGATTAGATGAAAAATCTATATGGAGAAAGAGATTTTGGAAAACTGAAGCTTAAGAATCCATTGGTGCTTCCATCAATGGTCGCATTTGGATTTGCAGATGACAATGGATATGTATCAGAAAGAAACATTGAACACTATGACAGGATATCAAAGAATGGCGCAGGCTTGGTAATAGTTGAGGCAACCTGCATAAATCCAGAGGGGAGACTTTCAATTGACCAGCTGGCCATCTGGGATGATTCCTATGTGGAAGGACTGAAGAGACTTTCTTCAGTTATACATAAAAATGGTGCAATTGCAATAATCCAGCTCCATCATGCAGGGCTGAGGGCAAAGGCTGATGTGACTGAAACACCCCTGACCTCATGGGACTTTGAGCAGAAGGGAAGAGTATCAAAGGGGATGACAAAGGACCAGGTGGAAAAGACAATTGAAGATTTCTCCAAGGCTGCCAAGAGAGCACAGATGGCAGGCTTTGATGGAGTGGAGATCCACGGAGCCCACGGATATCTCCTTACTCAGTTTTTTTCCAAAAAGGTTAATGCCAGAACGGATGAATATGGAGGAAGCCACGAAAACCGAAACAGGATTGCTAAAAAAATTCATGACGAAATACGAAAAGAGACAGGAGAGGATTTCATTCTGGGAATAAGGATGGGCTCAAATGACGACACTATTGAAGAGAGCATAGAAAGGGCCAAATACTTGGAAAAAAACGGGTACGACTATCTTCACGTGTCTACAGGCTTTGACAATACACAAATTGAAGCTGAGATTCCAGAGGAATTCCCTTGCAACTGGATAGTATACGGAGGGACCCTGATCAAGAAAAATGTAGAAATACCTGTAATAGGAGTAAACAAGATCCTCACCAGAAAGCAGGTGGATTATCTTCTGGAAAACCAACTCCTTGACCTGGTTGCCATAGGAAGGGCACAGCTTGCGGACCATGATTTCATAGAGCACATGACTGGTGATGGTGAAATAGTTACCTGCCTTGAATGCAGCCCCTGTAAATGGTTTAGTGATGGAACAAAATGCCCAAGACATATGTGAATTGTTGATTTGTTCGAATTAATAGGTTATAGGCCCACTAACGGGGTATATAATTATAGGAACTCAAGATAATATTAATAAGGAGGCTGACTGATGAACTACGTTGAATTTGCAATCCAAATGGAGGTTGACGGCGAGAATTACTACAGAGAACAGGCAGAGAAGAACAAGGGAAATGCTCTTGAGAAGGTATTCCTGAATCTTGCTGATGACGAGAAAAAGCATGCTGACCTGGTAAGGAAATATGCTGAGGCTGTTGACTACAATCTAGACGAAGACAATGCTTTTGTTGAGTTTGAGAATGTATTCAAGAATGAATCTGATTTCAAGGTTGATGTGAAGGTTGATCCAAATCAGCTTGATGCATATAGATTGGCCCTTAAGAAGGAGCAGGAAAGTATAGACCTTTACAAGAAGATGAAGGATGAGGCTGACTCCGAAAAAGGAAAGAAGCTGTTTGATTATCTGGTAAGACAGGAAGAATATCACTACAGAATTTTTGATGACATGGTAAATCACCTTAGAAAAGCTGAGGAATGGGTTGAGGATGCCAGATTCGGAAAAAGAGATACTTATTAGACTAAAGGCGGCCTGTTGGCTGCCTTGCTTGATTCAGGGGTGAAAAAATGAAAAGTTTGATAGTTGTAGATTGTCAGTATGATTTTATAGATGGAACACTTGCCTGTGAAAATGCAGAAAATGCTGTCAACAGTATAATCAAATATATTAACAGCAACGACATCAAGGTTCATTATTCAAAGGACTGGCATTCCATCCACAACGGAAGCTTTAAGGACAACGGTGGAGTTTGGCCTGTACACTGTGTCCAGGGAGAAAGAGGTGCCAGGCTACATGAGGACTTTTACAAGCATGTGGAAAAGGATGTAAAAAGACCAAAGGAAGATAATGTGTTCTATAAGGGTATTGATGATGAGGTTGAGGAGTATTCTGCCTACAATGCAGAAAATAGCCAGAAGTTGAGTCTTAAGGACGCCTTGGAGGATGAGGTAATAGTAGCAGGTATAGCCAGTGAGTATTGCGTTAGGGAAACTGTTCTTGAACTTCTGGAGGCTGGGCACATGGTGGAGATTCTGAAGGATGGACTGGGATATGTCGATTCTGAAGATCACCTTAAGAATCTTCAGGACCTGATGGAACGTGGAGTCCGGATAATATAACCATAACAGTGGGAAGCAGCAAGAGATTTAAGTTGATTTATATTTTAAGGAGGAATAGCTTGAACACACAGAAGGTAGTATATTTAAACTCGGATGAGGAGCTTGAGGAGTTCTCCAAGAAGGAGGTCCACATCCTTTACTTCAGCTCAGAAAACTGTAATGTATGTCATTCGGTTTTTCCAAGACTGGTGGATATGACATCGGAATACGACATAGAAATCGGTAGGATAGATGTCAACAAGAATGTGAAGCTGGCCGGTCAGCACCTTATATTTTCAATACCGACCATTCTTGTTTTCAACGAGGGAAAGGAAGTTGCAAGAGAAAGCAGATTTATTGACTTCGATAAGCTTGGCAGAACTCTTAATATCCTCCTATCATAGTAATTGACAAAAAAGGCCTCCATCTTCACTTGATGGATGCCTTTTTTGTTCGGAAATCCAATAATTGGGTATCATCCAGATAGAAGGAAAATCACAGAATTGGAGGAGTTTCTATGTATATCAAGGATATCATGACCAAGGATGTAATAACCGTTACAATGGATGATAATGTTGAAAAATGTGCATCGTTGCTGATCAAGCACAATTTGAGCGGACTGCCGGTACTGGATGAATCTGGTAAGCTTGTGGGAATTGTAACCGAGGGAGACCTTATAAGAAGAGCCTCTAGAATTAAGGGGCCTGCTGTTCTTGAAGTTTTAGGGGGCCTGATATATCTGGACAGCCCGAAAAAATTCATGGACGAGCTTAAGAACTCAATGGGTCAGAAGGCTGGAGATGTTATGACCAAAAAGGTAGTAACAATAGATCCTGAGCAGACAATTGAAGAGGGTGCAACGTTGTTGGTGGAAAAGAAGGTCAAGCGTCTGCCAGTTGTAGATAAAAAAGGAGAGCTTGTTGGAATCGTGTCAAGACGAGATATTATGAGTTATCTTTTCCCGGAACAGAAATAATGAACCTACAAGTAAAGGGGGATATGGATGGTTAGAAAAAGGGAAGGTTTTTTGACTGGATTGATGGCGCTGGCAATGTACCTGGTGATGGTGGGCACAAATGCTCTGGCAAATATTTTGCCCATAAATGGAATCACCACAGGTGAGGTTTCCGACAACATACCAAACCTCTTCGCACCTGCGGGGATCACTTTTTCAATTTGGGGTGTAATATATGTATTACTGGGAGTCTACTCAGTATATGTGCTTGTATATATAAACCGCGGATATAGGGACAGCTTTTCCCTGAAGAGGGTAAATCAGTTCTATATCCTGTCTTCAATTGCAAACAGTGTATGGATATATAACTGGCATCATGGAAACATAGGATTGACACTTGTACTTATGCTTGTCATTTTGGCATCATTGATTGTTATCGTTTTGACACTAAGGTCAATGACCACAACAGGGGATAGGATGCTGTGGGCAAGACTACCATTCAGTGTATATTTTGGTTGGATAACAATTGCTACAATTGCAAATATAACCGCATTCCTGGTGGATATGGGATGGGATGGATTCGGGATTCCAGAAAATATTTGGACTGTCGCTGTTCTTGCTGTGGGTCTTCTGATTGGAGGAACTACAATCTGGAGACTACAGGACAAGGCTTATGGTGCTGTTATGGTATGGGCTTACATGGGGATACTTTTAAAGCATATATCCCAGGATGGATTTGATGGAAGATACCCTGCAGTCATTGTAACTACAGGAATATCAATTGGAATATTCATCTCCATAATTTTTTTGGCATCAAGGAGAAAAAAGTACATGTTTAACGTTAATTCAGGGTTTTAAAGAGGCTACAGGGGGTAGATATACCAATATTCATAACGAATTAAAGTGAGAACACAAATGTAACAACTACAAAAAGAGGTGAAAAGATGAGTCTTTTAAAAATGTATGGAGTTTCTTTCACTGTTTTTTTTGCCATTGATCTTTTTTGGCTAGGGATTATCGCAAAAAATCTTTACAGGGAGCATCTGGGCTACATCATGAGCCCAAGCGTAAACTGGGTGGCTGCAATTGGTTTTTATATCTTTTATATCGCAGGACTTATCTTTTTCGCATTGGCACCGGCAATTGAAAGGGATAGTCTATGCAGCATTTGTGGGTGCTTTTTTTGGGTTTATAACCTATGCTACCTATGATATGACAAACCTGGCAACCCTGAGGGATTGGCCAGTGTTCATAACAGTTGTTGACATCATATGGGGTACGGTCCTGTGTGGACTCACAGCTTCAATAAGCTTTATAATCCTAAAAGCAATAGGAATCTGATTCTGGAGGGGATGTAGATGACAATCAGCAGGCTAAATGGCGAGGCACTTTATTACGCCTTCTTGTCAGGTGCAAATGAGGTGATCAAGCAGAAATATGAACTGAATAGAATCAATGTTTTTCCTGTTCCCGACGGAGATACAGGGTCCAATCTTGCATACACGATGTATACCATTGTGGAGGAGGCCAGGATCAAGCACACAGTCAAGGAGACCATGGAATCCATTGCTGAGGCTGCTTTAAATGGTGCAAGAGGAAATTCGGGTATAATTTTTGCCCAGTATATTAACGGCATGTACATGGAAATGCCTGAGGAAGACGACGTTACAGTTGAAGGGTTTACAAATCTTGCAAACAATGCGGTGGAATATGCCTACAAATCCATATCCCAGCCTGTTGAAGGAACAATGATCACCGTAATCAAGGACTGGGCCCAATCACTTCAGCTATACCGGGAAAAGGCGACTGATTTCGGAGAGCTTATGGGTGAATCTCTCCAGGCTGCAGCAGAATCACTGAAAAGGACCCCTGAAATGCTCAAGGTTCTCAAGGACGCTCATGTGGTTGATTCAGGGGCCAAGGGATTTGTGCATTTTCTTGAGGGATTTATAAAGTTCATCAAGACAAATGAAAGGGTTAAATTTGAGAAGGATTATTCCGAGATCTTGATCCAGACTGAAGACATGCATGTCATGGATAATATGGACCTATATTACAGATTCTGCACGGAGGCCCTTATTCAGGGAGATAATCTGGATGTCGATGAAATAAAGAAGGACGTTGAGGACATTGGGAACTCTCTTGTAATAGCAGGCAACAAAAAGAAGGTTAGGGTCCACATTCATGCAGCCCAGCCGGAGGAGCTTTTCAGAAGACTCCGGAAGCATGGTCGAATCATCCAACAGAAGGCTGATGACATGAAGCGACAGTTTGAGGCAACACATTCCAGGGAATATCCGATCGCACTTTTAACAGACTCCATTGCAGACCTTCCCAGGGATATAATGGACAGGTACCAGATTCATATGGTTCCATTGAACCTGATAGCTGATGGAAGCAATTACCTTGACAAGACTACAATTTCCTCTGAGTACTTCTATAGTCTTATGGATGAAATAGATGAATATCCATCCTCCTCTCAGCCTACCATGGCAGTAGCAGAGGATTACATCCGATTCTTAAGGGAGCATTATTCCAAAATCATAATCATAACCGTATCTGACAAGATGAGCGGGACCTTGAACACCTTCAGAAAAGCTCTTGAAAAGCTTGGAATAGAAGATGGCAGCGTTGCTTTGATAGATTCACGGAGGAACTCTGGTGCAGAGGGTCTTGTTGTCATGAAGGCAGCTGAAATGATTCACCAAGGGATGAATTTTGAGGAAATTGTTGAGAAACTGGATGGGATAATTGAAAAAAGTGAGATATTTGTCAGTGTAACTGACCTGAAATACATGGTTAAGTCTGGAAGAATAAGCAAGTATGTCGGATTTGCGGCGAACACCTTGAACTTTAAGCCGGTGGTTTCAATTGACAAGGAAGGCCATGGCTCGATAATAGGGAAGTCCTTTTCAGTGGATTCAAACACCAGGAAGATTTACTCTCTAATTGAGCAGATTCACAAGGAAAAGGGTATTGAGAGGTATGCAATCGTCCATGCAAATGCTTTCGAAAGGGCCAAGGAATATGAGAAGCATTTGGTGGAAATGCTGGGCATGGAGCCTGAGTATATCATGGATATCTCAACAATTGTTGCAATGAGTGCTGGAATAGGAACTGTAGCAGTTGCTCTTATAAGCAACTAAAAGGGGGAAATAATGGAAAATTATCTTGTAACCCTATTGGTTTTGTTCATATACTTTAATATTGTATTTGCAATTGCACAATCCAAAAGGAACAATGGTTTGATTGACATTGCATGGGGCTTTGGATTTGTGGTTGTTGCTGTAACCAGCTACCTGATTTCATCTCAATTCACATTAAGGGGTACTGTCATAACCATCCTGGTTCTCCTGTGGGGCTTGAGACTGTCCTGGCATCTATTCAAGAGAAACTGGAACAAGAAGGAAGATTACAGATACGTTGCCATGAGGGAGCGATGGGGATCGAAAAACCATGCGGTCATGGCCTACACAAGGGTATTCATGTCCCAGATGGTACTTTGCTTTATCATTGCCACCCCCATTATGATTACCAACTTCAACAGCTCAGGTGGTTTGGGCCCGCTTGATTTCATAGGCATGGGGATATGGATTATAGGGTACTATTTTGAGGTTGTTGGAGATGCACAGCTTAAGAGATTCATTAGTCAGCCGGAGAACAAGGGCAAGCTAATGAAGTACGGTCTGTGGAAATATACCAGACACCCCAACTATTTTGGTGAGGCAACCATGTGGTGGGGGATATTCCTTATTTCGCTTTCCGTGCCGGGTTCGTTGCTCGGGCTCATAAGCCCTGTTACCATAACATTTCTGCTGTTGTTTGTATCAGGAGTTCCACTTCTTGAAAAGAAATACAAGGATCACCCGGAATGGGATGAATATGCGAGAAAAACAAGTAAATTCGTACCGATGCCACCAAAGAACTGATCATGGAGATTTTGACGGAGGTTGATAGGATGAAGGATAAACCGGTAATTGTTGTAAGTAATTGTCTGGGCTTTTGCAACTGCAGGTATGATGGACAGGTAATAAACGATAAGTTTGTCAAGGCTCTGGAATCATATGTTGACTATATCAAGGTTTGCCCTGAGGTGGATATTGGCCTTGGGGTGCCAAGGGATTCCGTAAAGCTGGTGAAAGTAAATGGCAAGGCAGAGCTTTATCAGCCAGGGCAGGACCGATATGTGACAAAGGAAATGGATGAGTACTCTGAAAAACTTTTGTCTTCTCTGGACCAGGTGGATGGCTTCATACTCAAGGGCAGATCACCATCTTGTGGAATCAAGGATGTGAAGTACTACCAGTCCATGGTTAAGGGTGCCAGCTCTGAAAAAGGTGTTGGAAGGTTTGCAGAAAAGGTGTTCGAAAAATTTCCCTTTGCGGCCATTGAAGAGGAGGGTCGATTGACAAACATGGGGATCAGGGAGCATTTTCTGACCAAGCTATATACAAATCTTCGCTTTAGAAGTATAAGGGAGGGAAAGCTAAGGGATCTGGTTGACTTTCATACCCGTCACAAGTATATACTTATGGCCTACAGCCAAAAGGAGCTGAAAGCCATGGGTAAGATTGTTGCCAACCACCAGAACAAGAAGTACGAAGACCTTTACAATGAATACAGGGACTATCTAGGAATGGCCTTGGAGAACCCTCCAAAACCAACAAATCATGTGAATACACTGATGCATATCATGGGATACTTTTCCGATCAGCTGTCTAGAGAGGAGAAGGAGTATCTTTTAGGTAGCCTTGAAAAGTATAAGAAGCGGAAAACTCATCTGGGTGTTCCTGTGGGGATACTTAGAAGCTACGCCATTAAGTACAGGCAGGAATATATTCTTTCCCAGTACATATGGGAGCCATTTCCAGAGGACATGCTGGATATAAGCGATACGGGGAAGTAAAACTAAAAATTAGGGTACATAAAAAAGCTCAAGGATAGGCTAGATATCCTTGAGCTCTTTTATGTATTCATTTATCCTCTCAATTGTTTGATTCCTTGAAGCAGCTGAAGCAGTCCCTTGTGGGAGACCAATCTTCAGGTAATCCAAGAAGGCCTGGGTCATGTAGGGCTCGTTTATGGCAAAGCTTATGCAGGGCTGGGTATATTTCATGATAATAAGGCCTACATTCTCCTTTCCATAGATGGTAAGCTCATCGCTTCTGGCTTCCTGGATCAATACGTTATAGTTGGGGTAATGCTTCATTAGGCTAATTATATTTTCAAGCTGTGCCTTAAAGGTGTGTGTATCGTAGAATACTGAACTACCAGTAAATACAGTAAAGCCCACAGGGATTTTTCTTTCAAGAAGCTCGTTGTAATCTGGGAGTTGAATGATTTCTGTAAAGCTCTCCGTTTCAAGTAGCTCAACTAGAGAGCGCTGTCTCCTCTTATGGAAATTGAACAGCTTTTCCCTGTCTTCCCTTGGATAGATTTTAAGAAATTTCTCCAACGTAAATAGAGGAATTGTCACTGATGAAACAGCTCTGGTTTTGAGGATGCAATTTCCCTTTTCTTCCTCAAATTCATTTAGTGTATCCATCAAGGAATTGCTTGAGGAGGGATTGAATATCTTCATCAATGGTCTGCACAGCTTCAGAAAATCCTCAAATTCCATCAGCAATGTCTTTATGGTTTCCGTTTCTGTCAGGTAGAAGTTAAGATTGTTCTCTAGGTTTCTGCCGATTGAATTGGAAGTAACTGCACACAGTCCAGGGGCAATAAAAATTGTTCTTCTGAAATTGGAATCCCTGGTCCTTGGATAGTAGAAGGGTTCAATGTTTCCAGTAAGATAAAATGGCATCCATTCCTTAATTGCAGAGAACATCTCATCCAGTGACCTGTTTATCGTATGGACTATCTTAACCTTGTTTCCCTTTTGAAGAACCTGAAGAAAAACCTTGGACCATTCTAGTGTGAAAAGCGGGTCATCAATTATCCATGACAGGTCTTCGTCGCTATACAGGTAAAGGGTATGCTTTCTGTCGGAATGGAGGACTTCATTTAGAAATCTAAGTACAGCGGATCTCTTGCCTTGGATGCCATTATACACATCCTTCTTGGGCTCCTCAAAGTAAGGTTTATCCATTTCGCCATTTACTGTTGCCCTCTTCTTGAAGCTGAAATCATCAAGCTCCCTGACAAAGGTCCCAACTTTGCTTTGGGGTTCAGGTGGGCTGCTTTTAAGCCATTCCTCAACAACTGTTTCAACATTCAAGGAATCCCTTGAGAAGGAGACATTTTCAGACTGAAGCTTGCTTAGAAGACCTTGAAGCTGGTAATCCTCCCTGCATCTTTTTGAGAGGATTGTTGCCATTTTTGATATGTAGTTTTCATTTCTTGAAGGCCTTCTGGATCCTGACCTTAGGCGGCTTATGAAAGAGGGGTCAAGCGAAGTCTGCTTGGCTAAATCACTGTTGCTTGTACCTGTAAGATTCATAAGAAAATCTAGTTTTTCGTTGAACTTCAATTTCATCACCCCTTTAGTCGATTATAGCAAGCTGAATGATCATTGGCAATGTTTTGTCACGAATATTGACCAAAATTTGACAATGACAATAGGGATGGCTGGAGTTGTTTTTGCAATACAGTGGTATATAACCTATAAGAGGTGTTTTTCATGAGCTATCAGGTTAAACTAAAATCAGGTTTCTTCAAGACGCTGAGGTATAGAATGTCAATTGAGGAGGATCAGCTGATCTTAAGACCAGAGCTACCAGAAGGCTTTGATTTAATCGCAATTAAGAACGAGGATGTTCTGGAGCTTGGTTTTATAAGGTTTCCGGGAGGCAGGATCGAGTTTGAAATAATAACAACAGGAGCATATTATTTTGGATGTATATCTCCTGAAACTGATTTGGACGTTCTGATTCAAGCCTTGAAAAAAAGCTTTGGGAGAAGATTGAGCGTTGAGTAAGAACCTCTGGAATTAAAAAATCCAGAGGTTCTTACTTCACATGGAAAGGATCGGATTCGTTTTTTCATATGACAAAGTGATTGTTGAAAGAATTCCTCAAAGATAAGAATAGGTGTATGGTCTGTATCCAAAATTGACAACAGGCTTAAAAGAAACTACAATATTACTTGAAACTAAACGTCGATGATTGGAGAAATAAGATGACCTTGATGAAAAAAGCAGCAGGGAAAGTAATATATGGAACTGGACAGGTCCTGTCCTTTGTTTTTGATTTGATAATCGGAATAGCTCAGGTGACCGTAAGCCTAGTAATCGGAATTGCAAGGGGCTTTGCAGCCTTGATTGGAATGGGAGGTTGTCTGATACTGTTTCTGCTTTTTGGCCCCTTTGGACTGGTTGTATTGTTAAACCCCGTTACAATATTGGTGATTCTTTTTTTCATCATATTTCCGATTCTTGGGCAAAAGTTCATATCCTTTCTGAAATATTGGAGGTACATAATAACTGAATACCTGTTTGACCTGGGAAGCTATCTGATGGATGGAAAAGGAGAACATAAATCCTTCTCTGAGTACGGACATAAGTATCAGAAGATGGAGGAGGAAAGGATCAGACAGGAAAGGGAAAGAAGGCAGCAGCAACAGCAAAAGGAATGGGAAGAAAGATTCAGACAGTGGCAGAGCTACCAAAGACAGGGTGGACAGCAGTGGCAGGGGCAAGGAGGCTACACAGGCCAGCAAACCTATGCAAACCCAATGACAGAGTTCAAGCAGAAATACAAGAAAAGCTGTGACATACTGGATTTACCTTATGATACAGACAAGTACCAGGTTAAGCTGGGATATAGGAAAAAGGCAAAGGAATATCATCCGGATATAAACAAGTCACCTGATGCAACAAGAAAATTCCAGGAGATCAATGATGCATATGAGTTCTTAAGCGAGGAAAATATAGAAAGATACAAAAGTATGAGCTGATAGTACGTCTATATAATACATAAAAGGAGGATGAGTCGCTTGAAATATTTCAGCTACATGAGCCAGGTTGGTTATCTGACCATATCTGAAAACGAGGAGACTATTACAGGAGTTGAATTTGGAAAGGTGCCTCATTCAGAAGGGCTGGAGGAGGAGACGCCTTTGATCAGTGAGGCCATACGGCAGATAAGGGAATATCTTGGTGGTGGCAGAAAGGATTTTCAGCTTCCCTTACATATATCCGGCACCGAATTCCAGATGAAGGTATGGAACGCATTGAAGGAAGTACCCTATGGTGAGACAAGAAGCTACAAGGACATTGCTGAGATGATTGATAATCCTAAATCCTACAGGGCAGTCGGCAATGCCAACAACAAAAATCCCATTTCGATAATTATACCCTGACATAGGGTTATTGCGGCCAATGGTGATTTGGCGGGATTTGGCGGAGGATTGGACATAAAGAGAAGCCTGATAGAATTGGAGAAAAACAACGACCACCTACTTTAAGAGGTGGTCGTCTTATTTAGCATTTGTTCATCATTATATCCAGTATAACCGGATCAGTATTGCTCATACCCTCGGTGGAAACCCTGGCAAGATTTTCAATTGATTTCTCGGCAGAGCCTCCCAGTATACCATTGTCAGCAGGGAATCTCATTCCCTGCATTGCCATGGAGGATGCGTCAACCGCTGCGTCAACGGAAATGCCCAGCTTGTAGGCACAGCCTATTTTTGCTCCATCACAGAACATGCCTGATACTCCTGCTATCATGTTTACAATAGAGCTTTCTATCTGTTCAACAGTACCGTCCTTAAGGTATGTTATACCAGCGCTACATCCCAGGCCTGCAGCCACAGCGCATCCGCAAACAGGACTCAAGGCTCCTAATTGAACCTTAACAAATATTGTAATAAGATGACTCAAAGCCACCGCACGCCTGATTTTTTCACTTGTGTAACCAAGCTCCGAACCCATGATGGAAAGTGGAATTATTGCAACCAGACCATGGTTTCCAGATCCAGCACTGCTCATCACTGGCAATGGATAGCCTGTCATCCTTGCTTCTGACGCTGCCACTGTATAGGCCTTTGCTTTCTTGTCAATGTCATTTGCCTTTTCCATGTAGTGCTTACCCATACCAAGGCCCAAATCCTCAAACAATCCAACCTGGGCCAGCTTAAGGTTCATATCGATACCAGTCTGTATGAACTCAAGATTCTCTGCAGGGACTTTATCTACAAAATCGACAAGTTCCCTGACTGTATAGTCCAAAATTTTTAACTTCAGATCACTGGAGCCATTACTGTTTTCTTCAACTGATTTCAAGCCATTTCTCGAATCCAGAATTATTTCATCATTTAGGGATTCCAATACAATGTTTGTGTGTGCATTTTCAATAATAACAGTCGAGATTTCCGTTTCTCCCTTGGCCGTCACCTGAATAAACAGGGCAGATTTTGACTTATCAAGTTCAACCCTTATCCTGCCGCTCTTAACAAGGCTCAATGCCTCTGAAATGCTTTTCTGGTCCACATCCTTGAACACCTCAAGACCATACTCGGACTTGCCTGCATAGATTGCAAGGGCAGCCGCAAAATCCAGTCCCCTCTCCTCTGTTCCTGGAATTCCAACACTCATACCATTCTTAAGTATGTTGTTGTTAACTTTTATATGTAGGTTAGTCACCTGTTCCGTCATCAACTCCTTAGCTCGGGCCACAGCCAAAGCTACCGCTGCAGGCTCGGTACATCCCAGAGCCGGTTTAACCTGATCCTTTAAAATTTCAATTAGCATGTCATCCTTTATCATCATATCACCTCTGAATTTTACAGTTGCAATTTCTGTGCCAAAAAGCACCTGTAGCTTAGATGGCCATTTTAGGCATTTGTTTGTTTTGATATAAAAATACAGATTGTAATAATTTCTCAATAATGATAATCTTTTATTATGGAATAGGTTAAAATAAGATATATTGGCAAGTACGTTTATTCTCATAAATAAGAATAGATTATCAAAAATGAGAAAGGTGATGTCATGAGTTTATTGAACAGCATAAGACCGGAGCTGCAGCATATTGTGGAAGCAATGTATTCAGTTACAAATGTGGATATAACAATAGTGGATCATGACCTTAAAAGGGTTGTTGGAACAGGGGTTCACGGAAACGCCATAGGAATGATGGCACCCTTGAACTCCGCCTTCCACAAGTGCATAACAACAGGAGAGCACTATCTCATAGAAAATCCAAGGGAAGAAGCCATTTGCAGGGATTGTGAAAACAAGGAAAACTGCGGTGAGCTTGTTGAGATATGCCTGCCCATTGAGTACCGGAACCAAAGGATAGGAGTGCTTGGCCTTTGCGCCTTTGATGAGACTGCAAGGGCAAATCTCCTGACAAATACCGATGGCTACAGAACCTTTGAAACTCAACTGACGGGAATAATCAATACGATGCTGAAGGAAAAGGACTATGGACAGCTTCTTGAATACAGGTCAAATGAAATGTTTACCCTTATAAACTCTTTGAATGAAGGGGTCCTGATCCTTGATAACAACAAAGAAATTGCATCGATGAACAACTACATAAGGGATAGGCTCAACATAAGGTTTGAAATTTCCCAGCTAGGGGAAATACTTCCGCTGACCACATTGAACCAATTGGCCGAAAAGGACTTCAATGGCGAGGTGGGGCCGGTCTCGGTGGGAGATGGTAACTTCATAATTCAAAGCAACCCCATAGAGGGTAATGGTATAAAGCAGGGTTATGTATTGATTTTCAGCGACTTCAACAAGATGAAGAAGTCCGTTCTCAAGTCACACAAGGACAAGGACGTTGTTACCTTTGACCATATACTGGGAGAAAGTGAAGCAATCAAGCAGGCGAGGAGACAAGCGGTACAGGTTGCTGACAGTGAAGCCTCAGTAATGATAATTGGTGAAACGGGAACTGGAAAGGAAGTATTTGCAAGAGCCATTCATCACGGAGGTCAAAGGGGAGACCAGGTGTTTATGGCCTTGAATTGCGGAGCTATACCTGAGAACCTTATTGAAAGTGAGCTTTTCGGCTACGAGCAGGGCTCCTTTACTGGAGCAAGCAAAGCCGGAAGGCAGGGGTACTTTGAGGTTGCTACAAAGGGGACTCTATTTCTGGATGAAATAGGAGAACTCCCTTATCTGATGCAGGTAAAACTTCTGAGGGCACTGGAGGAAAAGGAAATAACAAGAATTGGTGGCAGTAGGGGTATCAAGGTGAATCCCAGAATAATCTCAGCCACCCATAGAAACATAGCTGTAATGGCCAGGGAAGGAACCTTCAGGGAGGACCTTTTCTACAGGTTAAATATAGTCCCCATACAAATTCCACCTTTGAGGGAGAGAGGCTATGACGTATTGATCCTTGGGAAATACTTTCTTGATCATTTTGGAAGCATCTATGGTAAGGATTTGGTGGGCTTTAGCTCTGATGCGGAAAATCTCTTGCTTAAATACAGGTTCCCAGGAAACATCAGGGAGCTCAAAAATCTTATGGAATATGCCGTAATCTTCTCCACGGGATCAAAGGTAACCTCTGAGCACTTAAAGGAGAAGATTCCAATAAATCTAATTGAGGAAGCCAGAACCTTAAATGAACTCACCAGGGAGTACGAACGGGAGCTTATAAAGTCAAGAATTCAGATGCTGGGGGATGATGTTGAATCCAAAAAGACCCTTGCGAAAAAACTGGGGATAAGTCTTGCTACACTTTATAGGAAAATGGACTGACCAAGACAAAAAAATACGCCTCTTAAGAGGCGTAGAAGAATCCAAGTATGGTTGGATAATATAGTGCCAATATTGCCAGTGCTGCGGAAATCCAGAATATTATTTTTGTGGTTTTCCCGGCATTGTTTTTTTCTATAAGACTATAGGATTTATACAGAAGAAATCCTGTGATAATGACAAAGATTGGCTTGTATTTAGTTAAGTTTGCAAAATATGCAGTACCTACAGATCCCAGACCCAGGGATGCCAAAATAAGGCCTCCGCTTCAGCAAAGGGATGCTGCCACTGCTGAGAAAATGGATGTTACGCTCATGAGTTTTTCCTTCATAGGACACCTCCAAACCCACAGGGGGTATAGTTTTAATATTATATTAACATAAAATCGTCCAAGGGACAAATCCTACTTGATACATTTTTCAGAATACCCTTTCCAATTGTTTTGAATTATTCAATAGTGGTAATAGTATAGTAACAGAGAGATTGAATGATCTTAACGCGGCGATTAACTTGTCGTGTGGAAATAACAATGAAAGGGGTTTATCTATGGAAAAATTAGACCTTGATGTACTAAAGGAATTGTCACAGATGGATTTAAATGGACTCGTCTCCATTTACTTACCTACTTTCAAACAAGGGCAAGAGGCAAATCAGAGCAGGATAAGATTAAAGAATCTAATAAGGGATGCCGAGGAAAGTCTTGTTGAAAATGGATTCTCGGAGAAGGTAGCCTTAGCCTTGCTCAAGCCAGCCACCAAACTGTTGGATGAGACCATATTCTGGCAAAACCAAGAGCTGGGTCTTGGAATATTTCTTTCGCCTGAAGAAATGAGATACTACAAGCTACCATTTGAGGTGGAGGAGTTGGCGATCGTTTCAAATCGATTTTATATAAGACCATTGCTTAAGCTGTTTACCTCAATAGAAAACTTCAATGTATTGACCCTTAGCCAGGCTGAGGTGAAGCTTTTTGAAGCAAATCCATATGGAATTAAAAAAATAGAAGTTCCTGAAATAGATGAATTGGTAGAAAACTATATACCTGCCAACGAGCTGCATCAGGAAGCAACAAGTCCAAAGGGAGCCGCATCTGGAGGCGGACCAGGAATGCACGGGTACAATGAAATGAGCAAGACCGAGAAGAATGAAATATCCAAACATCTTAGAAGCATAGACAAGGAAGTCAACAAGGTTCTCAAGGATACAAAGCACCCCTTGATAGTGTATTCAGTGGATTACATCTATCCAATGTATCGGGAGGTAAGCTCATATCCCAATCTAATGGAGGAATCCATAAAGGGAAGTCCTGAAGGTGTAGGTGAAAAGGAAATCCACCAGAAAGCCGTGGATGTTTTTAAACCAAGGGTTGAGAAGAGACTTGAGAAGGAAATTGAAAAATTCATGACTCTGCTAAATACAGATTCCAAGCTTGGCACAGATAGCATAGAAAGAATTGTGCTTTCGTCCAACAATGGTGGAGTTGATACCCTTTTCATTGCTGAGGATGTACAGAAATGGGGAGTATTCAACGAAGAAGACAACAGCCTTGATGTGAACAACAAGGAGGATGTCGGGCATGTGGATCTAATGGACAAGGCGGCTATGCTTACTCTTTCAAGTGGTGGAACTGTTCATGTTCTCCAAAGGGACAAGATGCCATCTGGAAAACCCATTGCAGCAGTATTGAGATTCTAGAGACCTGAAACCAATAGGGGTACACTGAAAATCTTGTGTACCCTTATAATTTTTGATTAAAAATACAAAATGCGGAGGAATGGATTATGAAAAATTTTGTTACAACAGATTGGCTGAAGGACAATTTGAATGGTGAAAACATTGTGGTCTTTGATGTTCGATACCAGTTGGGCAACGAAGGCTACGGACTTGAGGAATATAAGAAGGGGCACATAGATGGAGCCGTTTTTGTACCAATGGAGGACATCCTGACTGGAGAGGTAAGGGAGCACGGTGGAAGACATCCCTTGCCTGATCTGAATGACTTTACAACCAATATGAAAAACCTTGGGGTCGAAAATGGTAAAATCGTAGTTGCATATGACGATGGAGAGCTTGCAATGGCTGGTAGACTTTGGTGGATGCTTAGATACATTGGCAAGGATGATGTTTTTATACTTAAGGGTGGCATATCCGAGTGGAAGGAAAAAGGCTTTGGCTTGTCGACAAAGGAAGTGGAGCCGGTCAAGGGAGTAGCACTAACAACCAGAATAAAGGATGAAATGATTGCAGATGTTGAGGATGTAAGAAGAGCCATGGGAAAAGATGATCAGATCATTGTGGATTCAAGGACTCCTGATAGGTACAGAGGAGAGATTGAGCCAATCGACAGAATACCAGGACACATACCCTCAGCAGTCAACTATCCTTGGACAGATTTGGTCGATGACATTGGAGCTGTTGACGGTGAAAAACTCACCGCTCATTACAGTAGACTTGGCAAATATGACAAGATACTTGTACACTGTGGTTCAGGGATTACCGGTACGGTAAATATTATGTTTATGGATGAGATTGGTCTTCAGCCAGTGCTTTACCTTGGAGGCTACAGTGATTGGATCAGTTATGAAGAAAATGAAATAGTAAGGGAAGCGGAGGATGTGGAATAAAGAGATTTATGACCATGCCATCAGGAAGGGGATTTCTGATTGAGGGTATGGTTTCTTGATTGTTTACAAGGAGTCCTGTTTGGGGTAATATAGTACTATGTTCAAACGGTTGCACAAATAAATTCAATACCATGAAAGAAGGTGAGAAAGTTTGAAAAAAAGAGAGAGCGGCATATTGCTTTCCATTTCTTCTCTACCTGGAGAATATGGGATAGGAGATTTTGGAAAGGAAGCATATAAATTTGTTGATTTCCTACATCACGCGAGACAACGGTATTGGCAGATCCTCCCTCTGGGAGTCACAGGCTATGGGGATTCACCCTACCAATGCATATCTTCCTTCGCAGGGAACCCCTATTTCATTGATCTTGATGAGCTGGTCCAAAAGGGCTACTTGTCAAAGGAAGAGATACTCCAGGAGAATTTGAACTCCGACTCTGAGAAGGTGGATTACGGCAGGCAGTATCACGGCAAATACAAGCTCCTTAGACTTGCCTACGAAAGAGCGAAGCATGACCTTTGGCCACAGCTGGAGTCCTTCTACGGGGAGAACAGAACCTGGCTAAGGGAATTTTCGCTGTTTATGACCATCAAGGAGACCCAGGGAAACAAGGCATGGCAGCTTTGGGATAAAGCTTTAAGGGACTTCAATGGCAAAAGGGTGGATGAGATTGAAAATGTTGAAAGGGAAAGGTTTTACTTTTGGATATTCACACAATTTTTCTTCCTGAAGCAATGGGAGGAGCTGAAGAAATATGCAAATAGGAAGGGGATAAGGATAATAGGTGACCTGCCCATATACGTATCGGCGGACAGCTCGGATCTTTGGGCAAATCCATCACTTTTCAAGCTTGATAAAAACCTTGAGCCAACTACAGTTGCAGGAGTACCACCTGATTACTTTACAGCCACCGGTCAGCTTTGGGGCAACCCCGTATATGATTGGGATACCGTGGAGGAGGATAATTACAGCTTCTGGGTAAGAAGAATCAAGCATAGCTTCAGGCTGTACGATACACTGAGAATAGATCATTTTAGGGGATTTGAATCATTCTGGGAGGTTCCTGCAGGATCTGTAAATGCGGTAAATGGAAGGTGGGTAAAGGGACCTGGAATGAAACTTTTCAATAAAATAAGAGAAGAACTGGGAGAGCTGGACATAATTGCGGAGGACCTGGGATTTCAGACAGAACAGGTCGTAAAGCTGATAAATGACACTGGCTTTCCAGGAATGAAAATACTCCAGTTTGCGTTTGACCCGGAGGGTGACAGCGATTATCTTCCCCATAATCACGAGAGAAACTCAGTTGTATATACAGGAACCCATGACAATAAGACTGTTAGGGACTGGATAGATACGGCACCTGAAAAGGAAAAGAAATTTGCAATCAAGTATCTTAAGCTGGACGATGAGGATGAGGGGTATAATTGGGGACTGATTAGGGGAGCATGGTGCTCCGGAGCTTATATGGCAGTGGCTCAGATGCAGGATTTTCTGGATTTGGGTGAGGAGTCCAGAATGAATACTCCCGCAACATTGGGGAACAACTGGACATGGAGAGTTAAGAAGTCAGAACTGAATCAGAAATTGTCCAAAAGAATTGCGGAACTGACCAGGACTTACAGGAGGGGTTAATTTGTTGAATCACGAAAGTTTGAAAAAGAGAATAGATTTGTATGCCATGACCACCTTTGGAGGTGATTTCAAGGATCTCCTGGACTCTGAAAAATACGTAGTATTGTCCAAGGCAATGATGGAGACGATTCTGCCGCACTGGAACCAATCCAGAAAGAATACTGAAACCATGAAAAAAGCTTATTATCTCTCGTCGGAATACCTAATGGGGAGATTTCTTACAAACAATCTGATTGCCATGGACACTAAGGATGAGGTGAAGGAAATCCTTAAGAACATGGGAGTCGACTATAATCAGGTGGAGGAGTCCGAAGAAGATCCCGCCCTTGGAAATGGAGGTCTGGGAAGGCTTGCAGCATGCTTTCTGGACTCTGCAGCAACTCTGGGTTACCCCATGGACGGATATGGGATCAGATATGATTTTGGCCTTTTCAAGCAGAAGATTGTCGATGGAGAGCAGGTTGAGGTGGCTGACAACTGGACCAAATATGGAGATCCCTGGGGAATCAGAAAAATCAGTGAAAAGGTAAGGGTAACCTTTAAGGGTGGTGAGATATATGCCATCCCCTACGATTATCCTGTAATTGGCTATGACAATAAGCTGATAAACACACTTAGGCTTTGGAAGGCTGAGTCACTTGATGAGTTTGATTTCAGAGCCTTCAATGACCAGAACTACGATCTTGCCGTCAAGGCCAAAAACGATGCTGAAAACATCGCCAAGGTCCTGTATCCAAATGATTCCTATGAAGAAGGGAAGAAGCTGAGATTGAAGCAGCAGTACTTCTTTGTTTCTGCATCCCTTCAGGATATGATAAGGAGATTCAAAAGCAAGAATCTTGACTTTGAGGATTTCCCCAAGTACCACTCCATACAGCTTAATGACACCCACCCAGCGGTGGCGATACCTGAGCTTATGAGGCTGTTGACAAGAAAGGAAGACGTAGAATGGGACAAGGCGTGGAGAATAACAACTGCAACCTTTGCCTATACAAACCATACACTACTTGCAGAAGCTTTGGAGCAGTGGCCTGAAAGATACTATCAGGAGCTGATTCCGCAGGTGTACAAGGTAATCTTGAGGATACACCAAATGCTTATTGATGAGCTAAAGGGCAAAGGAATACAGGATCACGACCTTAACAGATATGAAATAATCCACAATGGGAACATCAGAATGGCTTGGATGTCAATCTTTGGATCCAAATCAATTAATGGCGTAGCAAGGCTTCATACGGATCTGCTTATTAATCAGGAGCTGAATGACTGGTATAGGTTGTATCCAGAAAAATTCAACAACAAAACAAACGGCATTACACAGAGAAGATGGCTGCTGCAGTCAAATCCTGAGCTTTCGGAGCTGATTACAGAGCTCTTGGGTTCAGAGGATTGGATAACAGATCTGAAGATGCTCAAGAACCTTGAATCCTATGCAGATGTCCCTGAAATAATGGAGAGGTTCCTCCAAATCAAGTGGACTAAAAAGAAACAGCTTTCAGACTATATACTCCAGGAGGAAGGGGAGGAAATAGATCCGGATTCCCTGTTTGACATTCAGATAAAGAGACTTCATGAATACAAAAGGCAGCTACTGAATGCCTTCCACATACTGTTCCTGTATTATGAGCTAAAGGAGAACCCTGATCTTAAAAGGGTGCCAAGAACATTCATATTTGGAGCAAAGGCCGCTCCGGGCTATGTAAGGGCAAAGGCCATCATTAGATTTATCAACAATATTGCAGAGCTGGTTAATGGTGACCCGGCCATGGAGGGCAAACTTAAGGTTGTATTTGTTCAGAATTACAGAGTATCCTATGGGGAAAAACTATTCCCGGCAGCTGACCTATCCGAGCAGATTTCAACTGCCGGCAAGGAGGCTTCAGGTACTGGAAACATGAAGTTCATGCTAAACGGAGCACCGACAATTGGAACCTATGATGGAGCCAATATAGAGATAGTGGAAGAGGCTGGAGATGCCAACAACTATATTTTCGGGTTGAAAGTTGAGGAGATTGAGAAAATCAGAGACTCCTACAACCCAGAGGAGATTTACCAAAAAGATCCTAAGCTCAGAAGAGTGGTTGATACACTAATAGATGGAACCTTCGAAGACAAGGACGGTTCTTATAGGGAGCTTCACAATTCACTTCTGTATGGAGCCAACTGGCACAGGGCAGACAATTATTTTGTTCTTAAGGACTTCCATGAGTACAGGAAAGCCCACGAAAAAGCTGATGCAGATTATGTGGACAGACTGGGCTGGGCGAGAAAATGTTGGTTAAATATGTCAAATTCGGGTAAATTTAGTTCAGACAGAACTATTGAGCAATACGCCCAGGAAATTTGGGATATTGAAAAGATTTAGGTCAAGGGGCTAAGCCCCTTGTCTAAATAAACTGGAATTTAATTCCTCCAAAAGTGGATGGATTAAATTATATATTTTTGCATTCTATGCAAGCGTATGCACAAAAAAGATTAGGGGGAAGAAAAGATGAAAATGAAAAAGAATTTATTCTTGGTGATGTTCCTTGTGTTGGTACTGACAGTGACTGCATGTTCACCTGGAGCAGAAGAAGAGCCTGCAGCTCCACCAGAGGAACCATCAGGTGAGGCGCCTGCTGAGGGCATTTCAGCTAGTATATCAGTACAGGTTGAGTCAAGTTGGAGAGAGTACTACGAAGATGCAGTTGCAAGAGTTATGGAGAAGCATCCTGATGCAACAATTGAGCTGATTGAAACAGGCTCATTCGACCATCTGGACGTTCTTGATGCAACTGATGTCACCAACGAGGATGTAGCTGACGTATTCGCAATTCCAGCAGACAGGATCTATGGATTGTCAAATAATGAAGCACTTGCACCTATGGATGCAATGGCAATGGCTGAAAATGTTGGCGGATTTGACAATTATGATGAAGGACTGGGCGGAAACTTCAATATTGATGGAGACTATCTGGCATTTCCTATGAATATTGAAACCCTTGTAAACTTTGTAAACACAGCCAATGCTGAAGCCAAAGGAATCGATCTTGAAAGTGAGATCGAGTTCACTGACCTTGGACATGTTGATATGCTAATACCGGCATTTGATGCTTGGTTTGGAGTTTCCTTCGCCAATGCAGGTGGAATGGAGCTACTTGGACATGATGAATCAGGTCAACTTTATTCAGACTTGACCAAGGACTTCTCAGAACTTAACGAGCAGCAACAAGCAGTTTTCACAGCACTTTACAACTATTGGAATGCACATGACAATGCAGGAACACCACTTTGGGATGAAAATGCAGCATGGGGCTACATGGACACTGAATTCTCAACAGGTGGACAGAATGTAATAAGACTTGAAGGCCCTTGGTCAACGGGAAGTCTTTCAGCACTTGCTGGAGATGGCGAAGACCTTGATATTATCCCAATAAACCAGGTTCTTGTTGAGGGATATCCTCTTGCACACTGGAAAGGTGGTTGGGGACTGGCAATAAACTCAAGAAATGAGATGGATGCAGACAAGATGGCACTATCACAGGCAATGATTGAAGAAATCATGAACACCGACCATGCTGTTGACTTTTTCAAGGCAACAGGTAAGATCATGGAAAACGTACCAGCAGATGAATATCTGAATTCAGACCTTTCAGAGACTGACAAGAAAGTAATATCCGCAGTACTTGAATCCTATGATGCAGCCCCGGCAAGACCTCTTTTCACAGAGTGGGGATCAGTATGGGATACTTGGAAGAACGGACTTCTTTCATGGTCTTCTGTAAACCCAGGAACGGTTGAAGAGGCTTATGACGCAATGAAAGCTTCATTTGAAGCCATGATGATGAACTACTAAATAATTTTGGGAATAGAGCCTAGGCTCTATTCCCAAAAAAATTATCCAATAGGCAAGGAGAATAAGATGAGTGAAAAAAGACATCTGCCACTAAAGAAATTTTACATAATATTGGCTTTGACCAGCATGCTGGTCTTGATTGCGTCATTGGAAGCTCTAATTGTGGTCAAGGATGGAAGCCTGTTTATTCAGTGGGCAGCTGAAAACTTTCCAGACACCACCCCTGACAACCTGTTATTCACTCAATATGTATCCTCAAATCTTGCCATATACTTTCTAAAGGTTGTAATCCCTTCAACAATAGCGGTTATGGCGTTTGTTACTCATACAAAGGCTGAATTCTCACCACTGGTTGTATATATCTGGGTGATATTATCCTTTGGGGGCTTGGCATATACAACGGCGGATATGAACTTCCAATCGGTTTTCTTTTATTTGAATGGATTGATCTATACGGCACTTATTCTATATATTTATTTCGCGGTGGGCATATCAAGAGATAACATCGGGGGTGAGAATTAGATGGCAACCTACAGCGTGCATTTAAAGGACGATATTGGGAACAAGTACGAAAGAAAGAACAAGTATCTCCTCCAGCTTGCCCAGCTTGACGAAAAAATCAAGCAGGAGGCGGACAGCAATAAAAAGACGGAACTTCTGAAGGAAAGGAAGAGCCTTGTTTCCAACAAGAAAAAGCATCCTCACAACATCAGGCTGGAGGAGTTCAGGAAAAAGGAAGGTGAATTCCTGAATTCCCTTAAATCAAATGTGGCTGAATACAAAAAAACTCTTTCGGAAAAAACCAACAACCAGGTAAAGAATCTTAAAACCAGAATGTATCATCATGAGAAGAGGATCGATTTTTACAAGGAGTATAGTGAGCTTACCTACGAGGCAGACTTCAAGTACAGGGAAAGCAAAATCCATGTGGAACAGATACCAGAGATAATAGATTTCATCGAGGGTATAGAAGCGGAACTGTTCCAGGCAATAGAGGCAAAGGACAACTTAGACCCCAAGGATGATGCAAGAATGAAGGAAGACCTGAAATCCTTCAAGAAGGAAGCCAAGGAGAAGAGAGACAAGGAAATCCAGAAGGTCAAGGAAAGAAGAAAAGAGGGTATCATCTCAAGCAAGGCTGAAACCAATGCAATAAAGGAGGTAAAGAGGGAATATAAAAACCAGGTAAAGCTTCAGGAATATAAAATTCCTTCGAAGGAAAACAAGGATTTTATCAGAAGCAAGAAAAGAGAACTCGCAAACGGAATCAGAAGGAGTGAAAAGGTACTAAAGGCCGATGTGGCAGATACCAGGAGGAAGATTCCAGTCGAGTTTGAAAAGAGCAGACCCGTAGTTGCCTATGCCACAATCCTGCTTCCTGGAGTAGGGCAGCTCATAAATGGTCAAAGAAGAAAGGCCTTGTTTTTCATTCTTGCCACTCTTTTTAGCTATTTCATCGCCATACCCTACGCCCTTGGCTATGGGAATTATCAGGGTGAGGGAGTTGCGGGGCTGATATCCCTGGCAGAAGGAGGAGCAAGGGTAGACAAGTCCCTGATATTTATGATAGAGGGCGTAGTTGCAATATTTCTTGTGCTGATTGCAATTGGACTCTTTTATGCTTCCTTCAGGGATGTATTGAAAACTGAAAGGAGAATGATCAGGGGAATTCGTCCAACAAACTGGTTTGAAACCAAAAGGACAATATTCCAGGAGGGCTTTCCATATGTGACATCCTTCCCGGCGATGCTGGTAATCATATTCATCGTACTCGTGCCTGTAATAACTACATTTCTATTATCCTTTACAAATATGAATCCCCAGAACCAGTCAAAGTTCACATGGGTGGGGGTGGATAACTACAAGTTGATTGCACTGGGCGAAGGCCTTGCGGGAAGCGTGTTCTGGCTGATATTCATCTGGACCATAATTTGGACACTTGTTGCAACCACTTTGGCCATACTCTTGGGATTCTTTTTGGCCCTACTGGTAAACAACGACAGAATCAAGGGTAAAAAGTTTTTCAGAACAATATATATCCTTCCATGGGCTGTCCCAGCATTCATAACCATAATGTTTTTCAGCATAATGGTGGCTCCTGGTGGGGTAATAACTGAAATTCTAAACTCCATCTTCAATTCAAGGATAGAGATAAAGAACGACACAGTCCTAACTAGAGCAGCGCTGATTCTTATACAGGGGTGGCTTGGAAGCGCATATGTATTCCTTCTAACCACTGGAGTTCTTCAGGCAATCCCCGGAGATCTTTACGAGGCGGCAGATATAGATGGAGCATCATCCTTTGAGAAGCTTCGAAGGATTACTGTACCTCTGGTATTGTTCCAGATAGCACCCCTTTTGGTAACCCAGTATACATTTAACTTCAACAACTTCTCTGTAATATTCCTGTTCAACAGCGGGGGGCCATTTGATCCCCAAAGGTACGGAAATTTGGCAGGATCTTCAGACCTTTTGATATCTTATGTCTACAAGCTGGCTTTTGTCAACCAGTACCAGGCCATTGCTGCAGCCATCACAATATTTATTTCACTAGGTGTAATGTTCTTTGCCTTCCTGGGCTTCAGGCGGTCAAAAGGATTTAAGGAGGGGAGATTATAATGGCACTTTTCAGCAAAAAAAATAAAAAGGAAAAAGGATTGTACCTCTCTGACAAGCCTCCCTTGACAGTTGCGGGAATCATAGGGCTTGTGATGTCCTACACCATTCTGTTTGCCTGGGTTCTGGCAATTGTATGGCCACTATTCCAAATGGTGGTGTCCGCATTTAACGGAAGGCAGCAGCAATATATAATGGGTAATGAAAACTTTGAGTTTTCCCTCAGGCACTTTGAATTTCTCTATAATGAGACCTACTACCTGACATGGGTAAGGAATACCCTATTCATAGCCATCAGCACCGCTCTTTTGACTCTTGTCATGGTATCCTTCACTGGTTATGCCTACTCCAGGTACAGATTCAAGGGAAGAAAGGCATCCCTTATGGCAATAATGCTTATTCAAACCATTCCAACATTTGCTGGAATAACTGCATTCTTTACGATGCATTCAATTGTGTCTTCTGTGATTCCTGCATTTAGCAGACAGATGATGCTTATACTGATTTATGCAGGACCTGCAATAGCATCCAATACATTTATACTAAAAGGATATATCGATTCCGTTTCCACTGAGCTTGACGATGCGGCAAAGATTGACGGGTGTTCAAATTTTGACATATACAGGCTCATCATAATGCCAATTGCAAGGCCCATGCTTACAATTATTGCGCTTTGGTCGTTTATCGGTCCCTTCATGGATTATCTGCTGGCAAAGGTTCTACTCACAAGCCCAAGCACATATACATTGGCTGTTGGACTGTTCACCCTGATAAGTGATTTCAGGACCATGAATCAGCCGGCTTTTGCTGCAGGTGGACTTCTGACTGCAATACCGATTGTAATAATGTTTGTAGTATTGCAGAAGCAGCTGGTGTCTGGATTGACAAGTGGATCTGTTAAAGGATAGGAGGGAATTCCATGAAGGTAATAATGAAGAATCTAGGGGAAAAATATGAAGGACGTGAAAACTTCACCTTGAGGAACATAAACTTGGAAATCGACGATCAGGATTTCTGTGTAATTCTCGGTCCATCAGGATGCGGAAAGACCACGCTTTTAAGGATGATAGCGGGCTTGAACTCCATAACCGAGGGAGACCTTTACTTCGATGAACGAAGGGTCAATACAATCCCCCCAAAGGACAGGGACATTGCAATGGTTTTTCAGTCATATGCACTTTATCCCCATATGACAGTATACGACAACATGGCATTCTCCCTTGTTATGAGAAAGGAAAGGAAGAAGCTGATAGATGAAAGGGTCAAGGAGGCGGCTAAGCTGCTGCAGATTGAGGAGTACCTTTATGCAAAGCCTGCGGATATTTCTGGTGGGCAGAGACAGAGAGTCGCGCTGGGGAGGGCAATTGTAAGGAATCCAAGTGTATTTCTCATGGATGAGCCCCTTTCAAACCTTGATGCAAAGCTGAGGGAGCACATGAGAGTTGAGCTTGTCAGGCTTCACAAGAGCCTGGGAACCACCTCGATTTATGTAACTCACGATCAGACTGAGGCCATGACAATGGCAACAAAAATAATCCTGTTGGATGACGGTAAGATTCAGCAGGTTGGAAAGCCTGAAGAGTTCTACAACAAGCCTGAAAATATTTTTGTTGCAAGGTTTATCGGATCTCCAACAATAAACATCATTAAGGGGAAATACAAGGGTGGGAAATTTGTTTCTGAAACCGACACTATAGCATTGACTCCGTCAAAGGAGGATGCTGAGTACCTGAAGGATTTTGAAGGAAAGGAAATATCAATAGGGATAAGACCTGAAAGATTTGAAAGCGGTGGCGAGTTTGGTGACACCTTTGAAGCAACCATAGACGTAATCGAGATGTTGGGCAAGGAAAAGACCCTGTTTGCAACATTAAAGGATGGTTCTGACCTTGTAATTTCCACTCCGGGACATTATGATTATAAGGAAGGGGAAACTCATACCTTCGGATTTGATATTAAGGCCATTCATTATTTTGACAGTGAAACAGGCGAGAGAATAAACCGCTGATGGGAGTGTAAATATGGTCAAGAAAAGACAAAGGGTAACAATAAAGGATGTGGCCAAGGAAGCAGGAGTTTCCCCATCAACTGTTTCCAGGGTAATATCCAACAATCCCAGAATAAGCAGAAAGACCACAGAAAACGTCCTGGCTCACATGAGAAGGCTTGGCTACCATCCAAACGCCATAGCCAGAAATCTGGCAAGGAATTCATCCAGGACAATCGGTCTTATCATGCCTAACAGACCAGGGGAAGCGCTCTTGAATCCTTTTTTCCCAGAGGCTCTCCGGGGAATCATAAAGGCTGCAACCAAGTCATCCTACGACATCCTGCTTTCATCCACACCACCGGGAGCAGATGACTTAATAAACGTAAAAGAGCTGGTATCCACTGCAAAGGTCGATGGAATTCTTCTGATGACCAGTAAGGTTGAAAACAAGTCTATACAATATCTAAGGGAGATGGAGTTTCCATTTTCGGTTATTGGGTCTCCCTATGAAGATTCTGATGATTCCAATCATGTTGACAATGACAATATGGAAGCGTCCTATGAACTGACCACATATCTTGTTAAAAAGGGATGCAGAAGATTCGCCCTCATAACAGGTGGGAGATTTCTGACTGTGACTGAGGAGAGGATAAGAGGCTTTAAAAATGCTCTTAAGGATAATGGAATAAAGAAAGAAGATGGAGTTATCTTTGTCGGAGAGTTCAACGAGGAGACGGGCAAAAAGTATGCAAGGAGAATAATGCAGTCAGGCAAGGAGTTCGACGCAGTGGTTGCAACTGACGATGTGGTTGCCTATGGTGTCGTTTCTGCTTTCATGGAGGATGGATTAAGGGTGCCCCAGGACATAATGGTGGCCGGCTTCAACAACAGTCTCCTGTCCAGACAATGCACTGTTCCAATAACCTCCGTTGAGATCCATGCAGACCTTCTTGGTGCCCAGGCGGTGGATGTGATACTTGAGAATATAATCAAAGGAGAACGACAAGAAAAGAGAATAGTTCCCCATACAATCTACAAGAGAAAATCAACATTTGAATAGAATCTGGCATTAACTTGTCAGATTTTCTCAATTTTTTGAAATTTGACGCTTTATTTTGATGAATCAGCTATTTTTTAATTGAAAGAGCAGCCAAATAGTGGTAATATCTTATTATAGTGGATCAGTCCGCTAAATAATTCTGTACTGCGAGGGATATTATGGACCATAAGCTAATGGAGGATAATTTACAAAAAATTGAATCCGTAGTTTCAAGTAAAATTGTTTTCGGCGATGGAGGCAACATCGATGAAATACATCTTGTAGCTAACGGTCACAGAGGGCCCAAGCAAATAGCAAGAGATGTCCAATCTGTTCTTCTAGCTAGCTACGATATTGACGTAGATCACAAGAAGATCAGCATAGCGCAGATACCCGATGATACCCTGAAGAGAAGGTCCAGCAGGGTAAGACTTGAGGGAGTACTTAGGGAGTCACGTGATTCAAGAGCTACAATAAAGGTTTCGGTATCCCTTGATGGGGAGGAGTATACCAGTTCCAGGACAGGTGTAAATTCCTCAAGAAATACAGATAGGATGCTTGTAGAGACCACCCTGGATGTTGTTCAGGAAGCAAGCGGCTTTGAAGACATATTCCTCTTTGACGATATAAGACAGGTTCCAGTTGCAGGTACAAATATAATTGTAATTTGCGTGACTGGAGTGATTTCCGGAACGGAACATAGACTTTGTGGAGCAAGCGTAGTAAGGAATGATTATGATAAGGCGGTTGTCAAGGCGACACTTGACGCCGTAAACAGATTTATCACAAAATAGTGATAAATGCCGGCTGAACCACAATTTTTTACTTAGCGAAGCGAATATAGCATGCCAAACTAGCGAACGGCATAGTACTCTAAAAGGAGGCTATATTCGATGAAAAAAATCGCAAGCGTTCTACTAAGCGTAATGGCACTAGCTCTAGCAGCAGGCGCTAACATGTCACTAATCTAGTTCAATTAAGAACAAAAGCCGGCATTTACAATATAAGTAGAAAGGGGGCATAATGATGGGAGTAAAGGATAAGACTAATTTGTTCTTAGGGTTTTTGGTTATTCTGGCATCTTCACTATATATTTTAATAATATCAAAATTCTCAATAGAAAATATTGGTATGTTCTTGTTCTGGGCTGTGCTTGCAATAGTAGTTGAATCTTTATTAATCCCTATGCCCAACAATACAGTTGGAGTTTCAGTTGGTTACGCAATCAATATCGCAACTATAATTATTGGTGGACCATTGTTGGCAACTACAACTGCAGGACTAGGATTCCTGCTAAGAGCCCCTAAAATTGAAGGTAGGGGGTATGTCCACATATTTAATTTACCTCCTCATAAATCAGTATTTAATGTATCTCAGAGTATTATTGTTACAGCAATTATGAGTTTAATATACTTGTCCTTAGGGGGAAGAATTGGTGAATTTACTCTATTTACAACTATTTTAGTTATACTAGTTGGAGTAATTATTAACACTTCAATAATTTCCGGTTTTATCTCAATATCAAATGACCTTGATTTTGTTGATACTTGGACATCAAACATAAAAGGTTTTTCACCTAGTGCATTGGCAGTGGGAACTATCGGTATAATAATCGCCCTGGCATATATTGGCTATGGTTATGGAGCGGTTATCCTGTTCTTTGGACCATTGCTTCTGGCAAGATATTCATTCAAGCTCTATATAGAGATGAGAAATCTTTACCTTTCAACTATACAAGCCCTTAACAAGACTGTAGAGGCAAAGGATCCCTATACAAGCGGTCACGCCAACAGGGTGGAAAAATTTGCAGTGGATCTGGCCAAGGCCTATCACCTGCCCTTTGAAAGCATCCAGAACCTTAAGACCGCATCAATACTCCACGATATTGGAAAGATTGGCATACATGATGAAATTTTAAACAAGGCATCAAGGCTTACCCAGGAGGAGTACCAGGAAATCATGAGACACCCGGCAATTGGGGCGGAGATAATCAGCAAGGTGAATTTCCTTAGTGATATAACCACAATAGTTAGACACCATCACGAAAGATATGATGGCAAAGGCTACCCAGACGGACTTTCTGGGGAGGATATCCCAATAGAGGCTGCCATACTTATGATAGCTGATTCCTACGATGCCATGACCTCTGACAGGCCCTACAGAAAGGCCATGACCCCTGAGGAGGCACTGAGTGAGCTAGAAAATAATGCCGGAACACAGTTTCATCCCGAGCTTGTGAAAGTATTTGTCTCCATTATGGATCATTAGGTGATGCCATGTTCCTTGAACCGGCAACACTGTCAATCATAATTGCAAAGCTTAGGGGTGGCAAGCTAAGAAACCTGGAGAACGTACATATTGAAGGCGTTGTGCTGTTGTTTTTATCAGCATTGACCCAGGCGAGCCTTTCTTTGGCCAAGAGATTTGAGATAGAAGGATTGTACATATTCCTTGAGGACTATTTTATTTATGTAATGGTCCTATCCTACACACTTTTACTTATTGCAATCATACTTAACATTGAGAAGAACTATATGAAGGTCCTGTTTATAGGAGTAATGCTCAACGCAGCTGTAATAGCTGCAAATGAGGGGAAGATGCCCGTATCCATGACAGGAATCTCCGGAATGCATCAGGAGTCAGTAATTCCTGAAAGAGAAAGTGACATTAAGCATATTGGAGTAAATCAAAATACAAAACTAGTTTATCTTGCGGATATCATATTAATACCACGGCCTTATCCACTTCCGAAAATACTCAGTATAGGAGATGTTTTCATAATGGTGGGAGTCTTCCTGTTTTTTCAGAAGGAAATGAAGCCCAGGTAGCGGACCAAATCCCATCACTATGTCATCAGTACTGGTAAATGGGATTTTTTTAATGAAAAAGATCAAATGCTCTCAAGGAGGAAAGTCAAATGGCAAATAAAGCGGTTGTACTGGGAACAAATTATTACATAGGATTGAGTATAATCAGGACCCTGGGTTATGAAGGAGTAGAAACCATAGCGGTTGACTATACCGACAAAGACCTGTACGGGTCAAAGTCAAAATATCTTGGAAGTCATATAATGGCGCCCGATTTCAAGAAGCATAGGAAAGAATACCTGGAAAAACTCATTGAGATAGGAATGTCGGAAAAGGAAAAGCCAGTGCTTTTTCCTAGTGCGGATCCCTATGCTGAATTTGTCGATGAAAATCTTGAGGTCCTAAAGAAATACTATTTGATACCAATGGAGGACCAGGGACTTTGGACAAAGGTCATGAAAAAGGAAACACTGAACCAGATGGCTCGTGAAAATGGTGTGCTGGTCCCAGAGACAATTATGCCTGATGAAGAGAACCTCTATGAGAGAGTAAATGCGGAACTGGGTTATCCCTGCATTGTTAAGCCTACGGATTCACCTGCCTTTGTATCAGTTTTCAGAAGAAAGATATTCTACTGCCAGAATGAGGAAGAGCTGAAAACAGCTCTCCAAAAGGCAAATGAGGAAGGCCTTGAGGTGTTTGTGCAGAGGATAATTCCAGGCTTTGACGATCATATGTACACCTTTGACTATTATGTGGACAGATCTGGAAAGGTCACCCACTGGATGACCTGCAGAAAGCTAAGACAGTTTCCAATAAACTTTGGAGCTTCAGTATATACAGAGCAGGTTCACGTACCTGAGCTTGCGGAGATTGGCATTCCGTTTGTTGAAAAAATTGGCTACAGAGGCTTTGGTGAAATTGAGTTCAAGAAGGATTCGGAGACCGGAAAATTCTATCTTATAGAAATTAATACAAGGACCACATCATTAAATGAACTACTGTATAGGGCGGGTATAAACTTCACCTATGTAGCCTACAGGGATATGATAGGCAAACCTTTGGAGCCAAAGGCAGTGGAGTGGAGCACCGGACTTGTCTTTCAATATCTCTTTGAAGATGTCCTGGCAATCAGGGATTATATAAGGGAGGGTCAGCTTACCCTAGGTGGTGTGATAAAATCGCTGTTCAGGAAAAAGGTCCCCGCAGTTTGGAGCATCAATGATCCCGGTCCAGGCTTTAATTATGTTTCAACTGTTATGGGAAAGATAATGAAGAAGGTTTTTAGGTAGGAGGATACTATGAAGCTTAAAGAATTATTGAAATCACTTGATTTCATTGAAGCCAGAAATCTCGATAAAGAGCTGGAGATCCAAGGGATAGCCTATCATTCGGCAAGGGTTAAGTCTGGATTTGTATACGTTGCAATAAAGGGCTATGTAACAGATGGTCATAAGTACATTGGACAGGCCCTGGAGGAGGGTGCCGTGGCAGTTGTTGTTGAAGAATTCAATGAAGCCTTTGAGAAGGGGTGCCAAATCAGGGTGGATAACAGCCGAAGGGCTTTATCAAGACTTGGGTGCCTCTACTATGGGAATCCTTCAAGGAAGATGAAGGTTATAGGTGTTACAGCAACCAATGGCAAAACAACAACCACCTTTATTCTGGACCATATATTTGAAATGGCAGGTCTCAGGACCGGTCTTATTGGAAGTGTTATTGCAAAGACTGGAAGGCGGACAGAACTTGCAAGTCTTACCACCCCGGAGAGTCTTGACCTACAGAGGATATTCTCTGAGATGGCGGAAGAAAAGGTGGACAGGGCAGTTATGGAGGTATCCTCGTCCGCACTTGAGTTGTACAGGGTAAATGATATTGATTATGACATTGTATCCTTCAATAATTTCAGCAGAGAGCACATTGACCAGCACGGAAGCTATGAAAGGTACTGGGAGGTGAAGTCATCACTCATAAGAGATGCAAAACCTGAGGCTGTTGCTGTCCTTAATCTTGATAACGAAAGGATTGGCAGCCTAATTGATAGGACAAATGCTGAGGTGGTTACAATATCCGTATATGGAGAGGGCGGAATGATATCATGCTCAAATCTTGAGCTTGTAAAGGGTAGAGGAGTCTTTGACGTTGTTATACCTGATGACATAGTCCTTTCCAAAAGGACCATAAAGAAGGGAAGCTTCCGTGTGGAGCTTAAAATACCTGGATATCATTCAGTTGAAAATGCCATGATGGCATTTGCCATTGCTATGGTTGATGGAGTGGAGACAACCACGGTAATTAATGCTTTGAAGGACTTTGGTGGTGTTGAAAGAAGGTTTGAATTCATCTATGAAAACCAGTTCACTATAATCGATGACCATTTCGCAAATATTAAGAACATAAACAGTACCCTTGGTACAATTGCGGATATGCACAGGAACGAGGTGCATATAGCCTATGCAATAAGAGGAAACAGAGGGGTGACGGTTAACAGGGAAAATGCTCAGGCCTTGGTTAATTGGAAGGATAAGCTGGGTATAGACCATATAGTTGCCACAAGAAGCATTGGAAGTGTCACCTGGAAGGATCAGGTAACGGAGGAAGAAGAGAAGGTTTTTAGAGAGGTTCTGGATGAAGCAGGCCTGGAGTATACAATCTATGATACCTTGGAGGAGGCAATAAGGCTCGTTCTTGAAAAATCAGGGAAAGATGATATAGTATTACTTGCAGGCTGCCAGGGAATGGATAGGGGCGCTGGAGTTGCGCTTGGATATATCCATGAAGTCAATCCACAAATAGATGAGGAGGAGCTTTTCAAACCCTTGAAAAGGAGAGTGTCCGAGGGAGGCTTTCTGCTGTAAAAAAATGTTTTTTAATGGCAGCATATATGGTAAACTAAGTATGTGAGTTGAAAAATCTGTATTGCAGAGGAGGAAAAATTTTGGATCTTAAGTCTAAAATTAGAGAAATTGAAGATTTTCCAATTGAAGGTGTGAGCTTTAAGGATATTACAACCTTGACAAGAGATGCTGAGGCATTCACTTCAGCTGTTTCACTTATGGTGGAGGACCTTAAGGACAAGAATGTTGACTATATAGTTGGACCGGAGGCTAGAGGATTTCTATTTGGCGCTGCGGTGGCCTACGGACTTGGAGTTGGCTTTGTGCCAATAAGAAAGCCAGGAAAGCTTCCAGGAGAAACAACAAGCTATGAATACGAACTGGAGTATGGTACAAATACATTGGAGATGCACACTGAGTCAATTGAAGAGGGAGACAGGGTTGCGATAGTTGACGACCTGCTGGCAACTGCGGGAACTGTATCAGCTGCCACAGCTCTTATAGAGTCTTTGGGTGGTAAGGTGGTTGCACTGGAATTTGTAATAGAACTTACATTCTTGAATGGAAGAGACAAGCTGAAGGACCACTATATAAATTCACTGGTGAAGTACTAGACGTCGGCTTGCTGGCGTCTTTTTTTAGGTGTGAATAAACATAAGGAGGAATAATATGTGTGGAATAGTTGGATATATTGGCAGAAAGGATGCCCAAAGTGTAATGCTTGATGGACTTGAAAAATTAGAATACAGGGGCTATGACTCTGCAGGGGTTGCTTTGATAGAAGAGGGGTCCCTTAAGACCAGGAAGCATGTTGGAAGGCTGAGCAATCTGGTTGACAGCCTAATGGAAAATCCAATAAGGGGAAATGTTGGAATTGGTCATACAAGATGGGCAACCCATGGAGCACCATCTGATGTGAACTCCCATCCCCATACTAACAGCGACGGATCCATAGCTGTTGTTCACAATGGTATCATTGAAAACTACAGAGCATTGAAGGAGGAGCTTCGTGATAAGGGCTACACCTTTGTTTCAGAAACTGACACCGAGGTAGTCGCTCATCTGATAGATTCCTATTACAGCGGAGACCTTTTGGAAGCGGTTTTCTTGGCTGAGGAGAGGCTTCAGGGTGCATATGCACTTGGGGTTGTGGCAAAGAGCAATCCCCACGAAATAATTGCCGTAAGAAATGAAAGCCCATTGATACTGGGAATAGGATCAGATCAGCATTTTGTGGCTTCAGACATCCCTGCGATACTAAAGTACACAAACAAGGTTATCTATCTTGAGAATAGGGACATTGTGAGGCTGACTGAAGAGGGCTATGAAATTTACACAACTGGAAGAAAGTCTGTAATGAGGGAAATCAAGGAAATCCAGTGGGATGTTGAGTCTGCAACCAAGGAGGGATTTGACCATTTCATGCTCAAGGAAATCTATCAGCAACCTTCAGCCATCAAGGACACCCTTGAAAGAAGACTTGATGAAAAAGGTGAGATCTACCTGGAGAACATAGCAATAGATGAAAAGACCCTAAAGGAAATTGACAAGATATATATAGTGGGCTGTGGAACCGCATATCACGCAGGACTTGTTGGAAAGTACCTATTCCAGACATTTATGAATATTAACGTTATTGCTGACATTGCTTCAGAATTTAGATATGGAGAACACTTCATAGACGAGAAGACACTTGTTGTCATTGTAAGCCAGTCAGGTGAGACGGCAGATACTCTGGCAGCACTCAAGGATGCGAAATCAAGAGGAGCAAGAATTCTTTCCATCACCAATGTGGTGGGTAGCTCAGTGGCAAGGGAATCTGATGACATATTCTACACCTGGGCCGGACCTGAAATTGCAGTGGCATCAACCAAAGCCTACACCACTCAGCTGGTTGCCTTCTATATGCTTGCTCTTTACTTTGGTAGACTGAAGGGTACACTTCTTGAGGAATGCTACACTGAAATTCTTACAGAGCTAAAGAGCCTGTCAGGAAAGGTGGAGAATTCCCTTGAGGGAAGCAATGAGACCGCCAAGGTTGTTGGAGAGCTCATTAAGGACAAAAACTCCCTTTTCTATCTTGGAAGAGGACTTGATTACTTCACTGCCATGGAAGGTGCCCTGAAGCTAAAGGAGATTTCATATATCCATACCGAGGCATTTCCTGCAGGAGAGCTTAAGCATGGAACAATTGCACTAATAGAGGAAGGTACTCCTGTCATCGCATTGGCGACACAATCCAGACTTTACGACAAGATGGTCTCAAACATAAAGGAAGTGAAGGCACGTGGAGCTTACGTAATAGGGGTTACAAGAAGCAGCAATACCGATTTGGAAGAGGTATGTGACAAGGTGATTTATCTTGAGGAGACATTTGATATATTTATGCCTTTACTTGCCGTCCTGTTCCCTCAGCTACTGTCCTATCACACATCACTGTTAAGGGGTAATGATGTGGACAAGCCGAGAAATCTTGCAAAATCAGTGACAGTTGAATAATAAAATAGTAGTTTAAAAGCCGCATTCCTTGGAATGCGGCTTTGTTTTCTTAATTGATGTTATTTTACTACAATTTCTGGGTAGATAAGTAATATCCATATTTTAGGAAGTAACAGTGGTTAATAATTAATCATTTGAACAAAAAAATCAACCTCTTTCTTTTCCTGCAATGAGATTCATATAGCCAATAATGTTTTTTCTATCATCACTGTCAAGTCTATGGTACATATCCAGCAGCATTTTTTCGTCATTGCTAAGGTATGCTGGAGTTTTCTCTCTGATGACTTCCTCTGAAGGAACATCCTTAGGAAGGTTGCCTGTAAGCATCCAATCTATTGAAACATTCAATACCTGCCGCAGCTGGATCAGTGTATTAGCTGAGGGAGAAAACTTATCGTTTTCAAGATCACTGAGGTTTCCGGTAGAAAGACCTGTAAGATCCCGTACATCAAGCAGTGAAAGTTTTTTTGACTTTCTTGCAGTTCTTAATCTTTGTCCGATGGTGGACATATTATCACCTCCGTGTTGACCAATAAGTATGAATATATTATCGCATTAACGTCACAATATATATATTCTACCATATCTGAATACATAAATGCTACAAAAAATTAAGGATGTGATCTCAATGAGAAAAAGAAACCTGACACCTTTTGGTTACAAGGTCAAGAAGCGACTTGTCCAGATGAACCTTACCCAGAAGAAACTGGCAGAAAAAATAGGAACGTCTGAAGTATACCTCAGTATGATCCTGTACGGTGAAAGGTCTGGTGACAAGTATATTCCAAAGATCAACGAGGTGCTTGACCTAAGTGAAAAGAGCTGATTTTAGGGATTGGTGTGTGAAGTAAAATGACATAATCCCATAACGCATTGATAAATATAAATTTAACGATATGTATTGATTACAAATCTTCCATGTGGTATAATTAGCATGTTGTTTGAACCTATAAAAAATCATGGAGGGTGAAGAATGAAAAAATTATTATCATTATTATTGGTACTTGTACTTAGTATGAGTCTACTTGCAGGATGTACACAGCCTGCTGAGGAGCCTGCTGAAGAGCCAGCAGTGGAAGAACCAGCAGTGGAAGAACCTGCAGAAGAGCCTGCTGAAGAACCAGCAGAGGCAGGAGCGATTGCAAAGTTGGGTCTTGGCCATGTAATTTCAATTGCCAAGTCAACTGATGCAGAAGCAGACAAGACAGCACAGGCACAATCAGATGTAACAGTTATTGCTGTTGGATTTGACGCAGAAGGTAGAGTTGTAAGCGCTGAGCTTGATGTAGCTCAAACAAGAGTTGCATTCGACGAGAATATGGCAGTTTCAACTGACAGGGAAGGCGAGTTCAAAACCAAGAAAGAGCTTGGAGAAGACTATGGAATGATTAGGGCTTCTGAAATTGGCAAAGAATGGTTCGAGCAAGCACAAGCACTTGAAGCATGGATGGTTGGCAAGACTGTAGAAGAAATTACAGGAATGGCTCTGGAAGACGGAGTTCCAGCTGAAGAAGATCTTGTATCATCAGTAACTGTTGGAGTGGATGCTTACCTTGCAGCACTGGAGCAGGCATGGGCAGAGGCTATTGACACTGAAGGCGGAGAAACTGTAGGCCTTGGAGTTAAGATTTCAATCGCCAAGTCAAAGGATGCAACTGAAGATGCAGGAGCAATGGCTCAAGTTGACAATGTATTGGCAGCAACTGCATTTGATGCAGAAGGTAAAGTGACTGGCGCTGTAATTGATACAGCTCAGGTTAAGATTCAGTATGACCTTGAAGGCAAAGTTGAAACTGACAAGGAAGCTGAGCTTGAAACCAAGAACGAGCTTAAGGAAGACTATGGTATGATCAGAGCTTCTGAAATCGGTAAAGAGTGGTATGAGCAGGCAGCTGCATTGGCTGACTGGATGGTTGGCAAAACTGTAGATGAAATAGCAGGAATGTCAATGGAAGATGGAAACACCACTGAAGAAGATTTGGTTTCATCAGTAACAGTTGGTGTAGAGGATTACATCTACGTTGTTGAAGAGGCATACGAAATAGCAAAATAATGTAATCAAGGCTCCCGTTTTGGGAGCCTTTTTTGTTTGCCTGGCAACTCCATTTTTGGTATGATTAGTGAGGGTGATTTAGATGAAAAAAATAAGTTATATATTGATGATAGGAATCCTGATAAATATTCTGTCAGGATGCTCAGAGGGAGTCGCATACAACAGGTATAATGACACCTTCTTTGATTCATTCGATACGGTAACACAAGTAATAGGGTATACGAAGACAGAGGACGAATTTAAGGGGTACATGACCCAGATTCACGACAGGATGCTGGAACTTCATAAGCTGTATGACAAGTACAACAATTATGAGGGTATAAACAACATCAAGACAATAAATGATAATGCTGGAATTGAGCCAGTGAAAGTTGATAAGGAGATAATTGACCTTATAACCTTTTCCAAGGAAATGTACAATAATTCAAACCAGAAGACAAACATAGCTTTTGGTGCTGTTCTTTCAATCTGGTCAGAATACAGAGATGATGCTGAATTCGACCCAAACAATGCAAAGATTCCACCCATAGGGATTTTGGAAGAAGCCAATAAACACACTGATATCAACAAGGTGATTGTAGACCAGGAAAATATGACTGTCTATCTGGAAGATCCTGAGATGAGTCTCGATGTGGGAGCTGTAGCCAAGGGATTTGCAACTGAAATCGTTGTTCAGGAACTGTTGGAGGCAGGCTTTGACTCATGGATAATGAGTGCAGGAGGAAATATTCGGGCTGTCGGCAAGCCAAAGGATCCTGCCAAGGATAAATGGGGTATAGGAATACAGAATCCCGACAAGAATATTTTTGGTGATGGCTCTAACATACTTGATACAGTTTTTATGAATGACATTTCAGTTGTTAGCTCTGGAGACTATCAGAGGTATTATGTGGTCGATGACCAAAGGATTCATCATATAATAGACCCTGGAACATTGATGCCGGCATCATATTACAGGGCGGTAAATGTAGTGATTGAGGACTCAGGTCTTGCTGATTTTTACTCAACAGAAGTATTTCTATTACCTTATGGGGAAAGCAGGGATTTTGTAGAGTCAGTGGATGGTCTTGAAGCCATCTGGGTATTTGCAGATGGGACCATAGAAATGACGGATGGTTTCAAGGCGATTTCAAGATCAGGTGGAGCAATCGCCACAGATTAACTAGATTATGTCAGGGGGAGGATTCATGGAGAAGACTTTTGTTATGATCAAGCCAGATGGAGTTAGAAGAAAGCTCATTGGTGAAATACTGTCAAGGATTGAAAAAAAAGGTTTATTAATTAATAGACTGGAAATGTTAATGCCCGAAATAGAGATGCTGGAAGAGCACTATAAAGAACATTGTGAGAAGGGGTTTTATAAAGACCTGATCCAATTTATGACCAGCGGCAAGGTGGTGGCAATCCAGGTGGGAGGAAAGGATTCCATAAGCATAATGAGGAAGTTGATTGGGGAAACAGACCCCGCATGTGCCTCTCCTGGAACAGTAAGAGGCGATTTTGCCAATTCCAAAACGGAGAATCTGATACATGCATCCGATTCTGAAGAGGCTGCAAAACGCGAGCTTAAACTCTGGTTCGGAGAGGTGTAGCATGAAAAAGACCATTGGTATAATAGGTGGAATGGGTCCCTTGGCAACTGCGAAGCTTTTTGAAAAAATTGTACTTTACACAAAGGCGGATCTGGACCAGGATCACCCTCACACAATAATTGACAGCAACACTAAAATTCCTGACAGGACAAGCTACATTCTCCAGGGAGGAGAAAGTCCGATGGAGGAGTTGACAAAATCTGTAAAAAGGCTTAAGGAGGCAGGAGCGGATTTTTTGGTAATGCCTTGCAACACAGCGCATTATTTCTATGATGAACTCAAGAGTGCTGCAGATATACCTTTTATCAATATGATCAGTGAGACAGTTAGTACAATAAAAAAAGATTTTCCGGGTATGAAGGTGGGACTGTTGTCCACCAGCGGAACGATTTCATCCGGTGTCTACAGCAGTGAACTGGAAAAGCAGGGTATTGAATATGCAATACCTACAGGTGCTCAGCAGGATGCGGTTATGGACTTGATCTACAATATCAAGAAGGGCATGTATGACAATGACCTTAAAGGTTTTAACAAGGCCATAGGGGAATTGAAGGATCAGGGTTCAAAAGTAATAATATTAGGCTGTACAGAGCTTTCGGTTGCCTACGACATGTATGGATTGCCTGAGGAAGTAAGCTATGTGGATGCCCTTCGGGTCCTTGCAAGAGAAGCCGTTATTCAATCAGGATGTGATATTAATACCTAACGTGGGTATCTATAACTAGAGGTGAATGCTATGAGAAGATGGATATCGACTTTATTGATAATTATGGGAGCAGTTCTGATTGCTTATCAGTTTTTACCTGAGCTTCTTATAAAGAGACAGGTTGAAAAAGGAGCAACAGTGGTCCAAGAAATCACTGAGGAGCAGATTCGTGAGAATAACCAACGTGAAGCTGAGTATGATTTTACCGCAATAGAGGATGTCTCAACCACAAATGCAGTTGCTGGTGTTAGACAATTCAAGGATGAAAATGTTATAGGAATCCTGACCATAGATGATTTAGGTATTAACCTGCCCATACTGAAAGGTGTTTCAGACGCAAATCTCATGGCTGGAGCTGGAACAATGGTACCAGACTTAACAATGGGTGAAGGAAATTATTCCCTTGCTTCCCATTACATGAAGGATCCAAGTTTGCTGTTTGGAAATCTCCTTAATGCAGAGCCAGGTATGAATGTCAGGATTACCGATAAGATAAATGTATACGAATACGAAATATATGAGACTGTCCTTGTGCCGGAGACAGCACTATATATGCTGGACCATGAGCAGGCCGAGGAAAGGGGAAAGCCAATTATTTCGCTGATGACCTGCTACTACACATCTAAGAATGGCAAGAGGTTTTTTGCGCTGGGTGAGCTGGTGGACACCTATCCCTACAGACAAAAAATGGTGGACTAAAGGTCCCGTTTCTAAGGAACATATAGATAATATTCAAAATGAAGTTGTAATATGGGCCGAGAAGTGGTAGAATCAGTCCATGAGGATTGATAAAAATATATCGATATGGGAGGTTGAGTTATGGGATTTGGAAGATTGGGAATGCCTGAGCTGATTTTGATTTTGGCAATTGCCTTGGTTATATTTGGGCCATCAAAGCTACCTGAAATAGGAAAATCTTTAGGAAAGGCCCTAAAGGAGTTCAAGGCTGGAGCAGATAATGATTCTAAAGAGAAGGAAGAAGCTGATGAGAAGGAAGACAAGTGAAAACGATGGTAAAAACCTTACATTGACTGAGCATCTTGAGGAGCTTCGCAAGAGGTTGATTTATTCTGCGGTGTTCTTCATAGCGGCAGCTCTTATATGCTATAGCTTTGCCGAGAGGATAATCAGGGACATGGTGGATTTGGCTGGAGACATTGAATTTGTGTTTATTTCCCCTGCGGAGCTTCTTTTGGCAAATGTAAAACTGGCAATGATCGGAGGGCTAATAATAGCAGCACCCTTCCTGATAATTCAGGTATGGCTGTTTGTAAGTCCAGGACTCAACGCTAAGGAAAGAAAGCTTGTTGCTGCAGCCATATCAATGGGAGGGCTGTTTTTCATAGCAGGAGCATTGTTTGCATATTTTATGGTAATACCAATAGTATTGGTGTTTTTCATGGGATTCCAGATGGATATAATCTCACCAATGATAAGCTTCAATAGCTACATGAGCTTTGTACTTAGTACAGTAGTTGCTTTTGGGGCAATTTTCGAATTGCCGATACTGATGATACTGTTAACGAGATTTGGAATAGTTAAGGTAAGCTTTATTAAGAAGAACAGAAAATATATGGTTTTAGGCATATTTGTTCTGGCTGCAATAATAACGCCGCCTGACATTATATCGCAGCTTCTGCTGGGACTACCCATGCTGGTGCTGATGGAACTGGGAATATTCCTATCTGGATTATTTGCAAAAAAAGAAGATCAGGATTAAGAAAAGCATCTGAAGATTCATCATCAATAAAAAACCCTTATCGGATAGACCGACAAGGGTTTTTTTAAGATCTATTATTTGAATTACTCAGCGCTTTCAAGAGCGGCGTTAACTGCTTCAATGATACCATCGCTGGTATATGTAGCTCCAGATACTGTATCTACATCAGTTGAATCAGCTGCAACGATTGCCGCAGGAACCTCTTCTATTGCTGGGTCGCTAATTCCGGCTGACTCACTGTGCTCAAGAACTACCACGTTGGTGATGTCTTCTCCCTCAAGGGTAACCTCAACGGTGATGTCTCCACCAAAGCCTTCTCCTACACCAGTAAGAACTACAGGCTCGCCACCTTCAGCTGCTGGCTCTTCTCCTCCTCCACATGCTGCAAGGCTCATTGCCATGGCAAGTGTCAAAAGGATAACCAAAAATTTCTTCATCATTTTCATCTCCTTTCCTTTAAATGTACCTATAGATTATACACTCTCGTTATTAAAAAATCAAGTTTTCATAAACCCCTTGTGAGTTCAGAGAGTAATGATGGGTATACATCAAATGTAAATTCAAAGGAGGGTACACACATGGCAAAAGGAAAGGACAAATACAGTCACAAGTATGATATGGATGAGCTGAAGGTAATGACAATCGAGATGCTTAACAGGAGAGGGGTGCAGCTCGAACAGATTGCAGAGATCGTAATGGATCTTCAAAAGGATTATTACGATGATCTCACAATTGATATTTGCCTGGAGAATATTGATGCGGTACTTAGCAAGAGGGAGATAATCCATGCCATAATAACTGGAATAGCAATTGATGAGCTCACTGAGAAGAAACTCCTGCCGGAGCCTTTGCAAAGCATAGTTGCTGCAGATGAAGGTCTGTATGGAATAGATGAAATTCTTCCATTATCCATCGTAAATGTTTATGGAACAATCGGTCTGACTAATTTCGGTTATCTGGACAAGGAGAAGGTTGGCATAATAAAGGAGCTGGACACAAAAAAAGGAGAGGCATGCCACACTTTTCTTGATGACATCGTGGCTGCAATTGCAGCGGCTTCTGCAAGCAGGATTGCACATTCAAGATAGAATATAAGAAAAAAGAAGCGAGGCAAATGCCTCGCTTCAGTTATGATTACATATTACCTTTTTCTTTTTCGCTTGCAAAGAATTCCTTTGTAAGCTTTATGATAGTTCCACTAAGCATAAGAACACCTATAAGGTTTGGTATAGCCATAAGACCGTTCATTGTATCTGCAAGATCCCAAATAAACTCCAATCCTCCAATTGCTCCGATAACTACAAATGGAATCCAGATTACTCTGTAAGGGACGATTGCCTTCTCTCCAAACAGGTACTCAGCACATCTCTCACCATAGTATGACCATCCAAGTATGGTTGAGAAAGCGAATAGCATGATACCTATTGATACAATGTATCCTCCACCTAGTATCGCTTCGTCAAATGCCTGAGTTGTTAGTGCGGCACCGGTGGCTCCAGTGTTCCAAAGACCTGAAACAAGAATTGCAAGAGCTGTAAGGGTACAGATTACAATTGTATCCATAAATACCTCGAATACTCCCCAAAGTCCCTGTCTTACAGGGTGGTCAGTGGTTGAAGCGGCATGGGCTATAGGTGCACTACCAAGTCCTGCCTCGTTTGAGAATACTCCACGTGCAACTCCGAATCTAACTGCCATTGCAAGTGTTGAACCTGCAAATCCACCTACGGCAGCTGTTCCCGTGAATGCATTTCCGAATATCAAACCAAATGCTTCAGGAATATGTGATCCGTTCATAATGATAATAAAAATTGCACCAAGGATATAGATTGTTGCCATACCAGGCACAAGCTTCTCGGTTACAGAACCGATTCTCTTGATACCACCAAGGATTACAAGAGCAGTAAGAACTGCAAGAACAAGACCTGTTACAAGTGGGGAAATGTTGAATGATTCCTGAAGTGAAGCTGCAACAGAATTTGACTGAACCATATTACCGATACCGAAAGCTGCAAGAGCTCCAAATATGGCAAAAATTGTAGCAAGCCACTTCATGTTAAGACCGTTTGCTATGTAGTACATAGGTCCTCCTACGAAACGTCCGTCCTCAGTCTTCTCCCTGAAGTTGATTGAAAGAACAACTTCGCCGAATTTTGTTGTCATACCGAATATTGCTGATACCCACATCCAGAATACTGCACCTGGTCCACCAAGGGCTATCGCTGTTGCAACACCGGCTATGTTACCAGTACCAACAGTTGCTGCAAGTGCAGTTGCAACTGCCTGGAATGGCGTGATTTCTCCTTCTCCTGACTGATCCTTGGAGAAGATTTTAAGTAATGTGTTTTTTAGTACGTAACCAAGCTTAAGAATAGAAAAGAAATTAGTTCCAATGGTTAAGTAAACGCCTGTACCTACCAATAGGAATAGCATAGGTGGTCCCCATACAAAGCTATTGACGGCACTGTTAAGATTCATAATAAAATCCATAAATTACCTCCTAGTATTATTTTTTCAATGTTCCTTTGACTCAGCAATTGGTGGATTGCCTATGGTTGCAGGTTAAACGTTTTCCCCATGCGTTTAAAAACAACCAACTTTAATTTTAACAGAAAGAATATGGAAATTCAATACAATTTAAAGAAAATTTGAAATATACAATTAATAGATAAAATTATAACAAAGTATTATGGACAAATGTTACAAAATGGCAAACATATAACAACTATACACTAGAAAGCAGGTTAACATATAGAGAAATTGTCAATCTGAGTGTTGAATTTGGAAGGGAGACCTTGATAAAATGATAAAGAATTAACGATGCTTCAATATCAAGTTTCACGGTTTGAGCTTCATAATCCTAAATATGTTATAATCAGTTTAGAATAAGGGATTAAGGGGTGAATCATGGCAAAATTCTATTATGCAGTTAAAAAGGGTTTGGTTCCAGGAATTTATAATAGCTGGGAGGAATGTAAAAATCAGGTGCATGGATTTCCAGGAGCAGTTTACAAGAAATTCAATAGCAAGTCGGAAGCGGAAGGGTTTTTAGGTGACAATGAGAGATCTGAGAGGATAATCGAAGAAATTGACGATGTGGAGGCTGCTGTAGCCTATGTGGATGGAAGCTACAATTTGGATACCGGAACCTACAGCTATGGAGTCGTAATAATATCAGATGGACAGAAGCATGGGTTTAGCGGGAGGGAAGAGAATCCTCAGCTTGCATCAATGAGGAATGTTGCAGGCGAGCTAAAGGGAGCCATGGTGGCAATGGACTGGGCTCTTGCACAAAAGAAGAAAACCCTTTACCTCCATTACGATTACACTGGAATAGAAAATTGGGCAAAGGGTAATTGGAAAACCAATAGGGATGGTACAAGGGACTATAAGAAATATTATGACTCCATCAAGGACAGGTTGGAGGTAAAATTCATCAAGGTTAAGGCACACTCGGGCAATGAGCTTAATGATGAGGCTGATCAGCTTGCTAAGGATGCCATTCTCTAGGTGATTTTTTCATAGCCGATATTGTTTCTTTCCAGAAGCTCCACAGCATAATCATCCACTCGGTAGTCATTTTTGTAATAAATTTTTTTGATGCCTGCCTGTATAAGGGATTTTGTACAATTCAGGCAAGGGAAATGGGTGACATATGCAACACAGTTGCTAACAGGGATGCCTTCTTTTGCACAGTATAGAAGCGCATTCATTTCTGCGTGTATGGTTGCAATGCAATGTCCGTCCCTCATTGTATGACCGACATCGTCGCAATGGGGATTGCCTGAAACGGAACCGTTGTACCCTGTGGATACAATTCTGTTGCTGTCATTTACTATGACGCAGCCCACCCAGGCTCTGTCGCAGGTGGACCTGCTTGCAACCAGCTCAGTTATTTCCATAAAATACTTGTTCCAACTCATTCTTCGGGACATGTGATTCCTCCTCGTGTGGTTTGATAGATTTATTATACCACAAGGAGATTAGATGGAGCATCCAAATATCTGGGTATATAATAAGATGTGAAATTCAATTATTCTATCTTCAAGGAGGTGGAGGTCCATGTATGGTATTGTGCTTGAAGGTGGTGGAGCAAAGGGATCCTATCAGGCAGGTGCCTATAAGGCAATAAGTGAAAATGGTCTTGGGATATCAGCTGTGGCAGGGACATCCATCGGAGCCTTGAATGGGGCAATGATTGTCCAGGGTGAGTTTGAGACCTGCATAAATCTGTGGAATGACATTAGATACTCGGATATTATCCGGGATAATGACCAGGAGATAAACAGACTCCTGCATGCAAGGCCTGACAGGCACACCGTCAAGGTGGTTGCTGATAAGTTGCGGGGAGTTATATGGAACAAGGGCTTTGATATTTCCCCCTTCAAGGAGATGATTGCAAAGCATGTAAATGAAGAGGCCATTAGAAGTTCGTCAATTGAATTTGGAATATCAACCTACAACCTTACGGACAGGACCTCCATGGAACTTTTCAAGGAGGATATACCAGAGGGAGAAATGAAGGACTACCTACTGGCATCAGCTTACATGCCATTTTTCAAACTGGAGAAAATTGGGGGCAAGACCCTTTTGGATGGATGGTTTTCAGACAACCTGCCTTATCATATGCTCCTCCAAAGAGGCTATGAAAATCTTATCATACTTAGGACACATCAAATGGAGCCAGGAGATTTGGATGAATTAAGTGGCCTTAACCCAATGATAATTTCACCTAGTGAGGATTTGGGCAGAACCTTTGACCTTGATGGCGCGAGAATAAGAAAAAACATGAAAATGGGCTATCTGGATGCATCAAGAGAAATAAAGGGCCTGGTTGGTAAAAGATATTACATTTTTCCTAAAGATGAAGACTTTTATTTCCAGTATCTTGCAGACATGGGAGAACACAAGATCAGAGCCCTGGGAGAGCTGTTGAACATTGACGCAAGCCCCAGCCTGAGTCTATTGTTTGGACAGATTATCCCCAGGCTATGGTCCATGCTGGATATTGAAAAGGACCATGATTACCAGTGGTTTGTCATCTCAATACTGGAGCTGGCGCTGACCTATCTTGGAAAGGATCGGTTTGAAATCTACCAGTTCCTGGACCTAAGGGACTACGTCATATCAAATGGACATAAGCTTCCAAGCCTTGAGGCTACAGTACATGATACGATGATAAACAGATTTGGAAAGCTTGTGCCCTTCAACAGGGAAGAGATTCTTTTGAGAGCTGCTGGGATAATGCTTACAGATTGATTTGGAGGATGTTGAATTGATTATAGAAAAATTGACGGAAAAACTCAAAAACAGAATACCAAAGCCGTTGGATGCAGTTGGCAAGTTCTCGGTTTTGATACCCCTGGTAAAGGTAGACGGCAAGTGGGAAGTGATATACGAGCTTAGGGCCAGGCACATGAAGACACAGCCTGGAGAGGTTTCTTTCCCTGGAGGCAAGGTGGAAAAAGGGGAAAGCTTCAGGACCACGGCAATCAGGGAGACGGTTGAGGAGCTGGGCGTTGCGCCTTCAGATATTGAGATACTTGGGGAATTGGATTTTCTGGTATCATATGCCAATTTTACAATTCACTGCTTTCTTGGGGTTCTTCATGTAGATGACCTGGATAATCTGGAGATAAACCCGGATGAGGTGGATCACATCTTTACGTTGCCGGTTGATTTTCTTCTGGAAACAGAACCGCTTGCCTATGAACTGTCTCTAAAGACGGAAGACGCGGAGGACTTTCCATATGAGCTGATACCCAGAGGCAGGGAGTACAATTTTCGGGAGGGAAAACACCAGGTGCTCTTTTACCAGTATGAGGACTATATTGTGTGGGGATTGACCGCCAGGCTTACAAAGCACTTGACAGACATAATACGTGAGCTTTAAATTCAAAAGGACTGAATCTACCCTTAGGTTAGATCAGTCCTTTTTTTGCTTGTGAATTAAGCTGTCTTATGGAATAAAATACCAGTATTCCTGTAATGAGGGACGCTGTAAAATCAGCCAGGGGGCCAGCAATCCAAACACCTCTCAAACCAAAAATGTTTGGTAGTATAAGCAGTGCAGGTATGAGAACCAAAACCTGTCTTGAAAGACTCAGTAGCATAGCCTGCTTTGGCTTTCCCGTAGCCTGAAAATAAGAGGTGCTTACAATCTGAAAACCAACTATTGGGAACATGAAAAGTAGTGTCTTTATGCCAGGTACGGCTATGGGAAGCAATCCTGATTGGGCTCCTTCAGCACCAGTGAAAAGCAATATTATTGCATCGGGGAAAAACTGGACAATCAGGAATCCTGTCGTTGTTATTGCTGTGGCCATCAAAGTGGCATAAAGAAGAGTCTTTTTAACCCGATCATATTGTCTTGCTCCGTAATTGTAGCCCATAATAGGTTGGGAGCCCTGATTTATTCCAAATACCGGCATCAGTATCATCATGGCAACAGAGTTGATTACTCCCATGCTGGAGGTGGCAAGATCTCCCCCGTGGATCTGAAGATTTGTATTATATAGGGCAGTAACCATGCTGGCTGCAATTTGCATGCTAAAGGGTGCGAATCCGTTTCCGAAAATCTTTTTCACATATTCCAGCTTAAGCAACAGATATTCCCTTTTCAGGTCAAGGATGCTGCTCCCTGTCAGAAAGTATCTCAATACCCACGTAGCTGAAACAAATTGGGATATGATTGTGGCAAGTGCAGCTCCTTGTACGCCCATGTTGAAGACAAAGATGAAAAGAGGATCCAGGAGCATGTTGAGTCCAGCACCTATGAGCATTGTCATCATTGCTATCTTGGGATTTCCTTCCCCTCTTATAAAATTGTTCATTCCAAAGCCTATTGCCTGAAAGGGTGCACCCAGAAGGATGACTCTCATGTAATCCATTGAATACATTATGTTTGAGTCACTGGCACCAAAAGTCCTGAGAAGGGGTTCCAGGAACAATAACCCTGCTGCTCCCAACAGGATCCCAATTATGATAAGTAGCATAAGTGAGTTGCTTGCTATCTTGTCTGCCTCATCCTTTTTACCTTCTCCCAGTCTGATTGAAACCAGTGTGTTCCCGCCGATTCCCACAAGCATTGAAAAAGCCATCAGTATAAGCATTATTGGCATTCCTATGTATATTCCGCCAATGGCTATGCTATTTACGCCACGGCCAATAAAAATCCTGTCAACAATATTGTAAAGGGCATTCACCATCATGCCCACTATGGCAGGAATTGAAAATCTCAGAAGCAGACTCCATATTGGCTCATTTCCAAGCCTTAAAGCCCTTTGGCTATTTGTCTTGTTCTTATCCATATCAGCACCCTCTGTTCATGCCCCTCCAAAAAGTGAAGGAGCTATATTTATAGCTTGATTATCATTAGATAATTATACTACATTACACGCATATTACCAACACCAACCGGTTTTCTTTGACTTTTATCTGTTGACTTGATAAATTAAAAGTAAAGAGTAAGGAGTATAAATACTGCAACTGATTTTTAGGGAGGACTTTAATGGCAAATAAAGACAGGGACTTTATAGTGGAATCCAATAGAAGAAGCTTGGCCTACGGAATAAACCCTAATCAGAGAAAGAGCAAGAGAATTCTGTCGCAAAAGGAGCTAAATGGTCTGATAACAAACAACCATAGGCTGATATCGGTTTCAGAGCCATTTATCAATCAACTCTACTCCTTTGTGAAGGATTCTGAATTTCTGGTTATACTAACTGATAGGGAAGGTTGTATACTGAATATAACAGGTAATGAGGACATGCTGCAAAAAGCCCACGAAACCTGGTTGGTGCCTGGAGCCTATATGAGTGAGGAGGATGCTGGTACAAATGGCATGGGTACATCCATCAAGGAGGGCTACCCCCTTCAGGTGACAGGGGAGGAACACGTTCTTAGAATCCTTCAGAACTGGACATGCTCAGGTGCTCCCATACGAGATAATGAAGGGACTATTATCGGGTGCATTGATTTGACCGGTAGCATGGAGCTGGTCAATTCCCATACCCTTGGGATGGTTGCCGCAGCAGCCTCGGCAATTGAATATATGATCAGACATATCGATTGCTCGGATCTGCATGAAAAGATGGAACGATACCTGGATACGATCATCAATTCCCTGCCGTCCGGGATTTTCACAGTGGATATGTATGGAAAGGTTGTCCTGGCAAATGATTATACATTTAGGATATTGGGTTATTCAAAGGAAGAGTTCAATGGAGTAACTGGAATGGAGCTATTTCCTGACTGGAAGGACATCGTTCACAGGATCGAAAATGGTGAAAGCATTTACCAGGAGGATGTATACATCAATCTTGCCACCAACAAAAATGAGGTAAACCTCAGTGCATATCCCGTAATGGGTGAGGGCGGTATTCCCTATGAGATTGTTTTTGTCGTCAAGGATGTCAAGAAAATGAGAAAGCTTGCCAACAAGGTTACCGGCTCACGAGCCGTATACACATTTGAAAAGGTGATAGGAGAGGATCCGGATTTTCTTAGGGTAATTGAGTTTGCAAGGAAAGTTGCGGACTCCAAATCTACAGTTTTGATAATGGGAGAAAGTGGTACGGGTAAGGAAATATTTGCCCAGTCCATTCAGAATGAAAGTGATAGGAAAAATGAGCCTTTTGTGGCACTTAACTGTGGAGCAATTCCAAAGAATCTCATCGAATCTGAGCTATTTGGATATGTTGGTGGAGCATTTACAGGTGCAAAAACGGAGGGACAGCCGGGAAAATTCGAAATTGCCGATGGGGGAACCTTGTTTCTGGATGAAATTGGAGAAATGCCTTATGAGCTTCAGACCAGGCTTCTCCGAGTAATAGAGGAAGGTAACGTCCGTAGAGTTGGGGGATCAATTGAAATACCCGTTGACGTAAGGATAATTGCAGCCACAAACAAGAATCTCCGGGAGGAGGTTGACAGGGGAAACTTCAGGAAGGACCTTTATTACAGGCTAAACGTTCTTCCATTGAGGTTGCCTCCTCTGAGAGAAAGACCTGGGGATATTCCACTGCTTTTTGATTTTTTCATGAATCGCAAGGCCAGAAGGCTAAGCAAGAAGCCGGTGCACGTACCGGATTACTACATGGAAATGCTAAAAGATCACGATTGGCCCGGCAATATTAGGGAACTGGAGAATCTGGTGGAGTTGATAATCAATACTGAATCACTGCCCACGGACAGCTTCCATAAGCAAGAACCCACAGCAACCGCTGCAAAGGTGGCTGAAGACCTGACGCTGGAGGACATGGAGTCCTACCATATCAAGAGGATTTTAAGGAAATATGAAGGAAATATAACCTTGGCCGCAAAAAAACTTGGTATCGGCAGAAACACCTTATATAGGAAAATCGAAAAATACGGCATAAACGCTCCATAATGAAACAGTGATCTATTGTGGAACAGCAAAATATGCCAATTATTGCTCCAATATGGAACGACGCTTCCTGTCAGATGACAGCTGAGAAGCTTGAATTATTAGAATAGTTAAAAAATAGCCATTGTGCCAACTTCTTTCATCGGGAAAAAGTTGGCATAAATTTTGCAACTAATTATAGGTGGTAGCAAAGAAAAAAGAAGGAGGATGGATACATATGTATGGTTACAATGGTAAAATTCTTAGAGTGAATCTGACAGATGGAACATGGAAAACTGAAGACCTGGACCTGGAAATGGCAAAAAAATTCATCGGTGGTAGAGGACTAGGAACCAAGATGATGATGGATGAGGTTGATCCAAAGGTGGATCCGTTGAGTCCTGAAAACAAGCTATTTGTGGTTACTGGCCCGATGACTGGAAACCCTGTTGCGACAGGTGGAAGGTACATGGTTGTAACTAAATCACCCCTTTCAAACACAATTGCATCCTCAAACTCAGGAGGTAAATGGGGAGCGGAGTTTAAGTTTGCTGGTTGGGACATAATAGCCTTTGAAGGAAAAGCTGAAGAGCCTGTCTATCTAAGTATTGAGGATGACAAGGTTGAGATTCTTTCAGCTGCTGACATTTGGGGAACTACAGTTTCAAACACCACCAAGAAGCTGGAGGAGAAGCATGCAGATGGTTGTAAAGTACTTGCGATAGGACCTGGTGGAGAAAATCTTTCACATATTGCTGCAATAATGAACGACGAGGACAGAGCGGCAGGCAGATCAGGAGTAGGAGCTGTAATGGGTTCCAAGAACCTTAAGGCAATCGTTGTCAAGGGGTCCGGAAAGCCTGATGTACCTGATCAAGACAGGGTCAAGGAACTGAACAAGAAGCAATTGGCTAAAATAAAGGAAAATGGAGTAACAGGAGAGGGACTTCCTACCTATGGTACTGCAGTACTTGTAAACATACTGAACGAGCTGGGATCACTTCCAACAAACAACTTCCAGGAAGCCCAATTTGACAAGGCTGACGAAATAAGTGGAGAGACCTTGGCGGACAAATACCTTATCAAGAGAACAGCATGCTACAGATGCCCAATCGGCTGCGGAAGATACGTTAAGTCAGGAGATTGGGAAGGTGGAGGACCTGAGTATGAGACTCTATGGTCATTCGGATCAGACTGTGGAATCAGCGATATGGATTCAATCATCATGGCCAACTATTGGTGCAATGAAATGGGAATCGACACCATTTCAGCCGGTGCAACAATAGCAGCTGCAATTGAGCTGTATCAGAAAGGACATATCAAGGATGACGAGCTTGACGGACTTAAACTTGAGTTTGGAAATGGAACAGACATAGCTGAATGGGTTAAGAGAATGGGCTATGGTCAGGGACTTGGTGCGAAAATGGCAAAAGGATCATACAGATTGACAGAAGGCTACGGAGTGCCTGAATTGTCAATGACTGTTAAGAAGCTTGAGATGCCAGCCTATGACCCAAGAGGAATAATGGGAATTGGTCTTAACTACGCAACAAGCAACAGAGGAGGCTGTCACGTTAGAGGCTATACAATATCTCCAGAGATACTGGGACTTCCTGAGCAGCTAGACAGATTTGATGTCAAGAGCAAGCCAAGCTGGGTTAAGATATTCCAGGATCTAACAGCTACAATAGACTCCCTTGGAGTTTGCCTGTTTACATCATTTGCACTGGGTGCGGATGACTACGCAGAGATGTACAATGTTATAGCTGGAACAGACTTTACTGGAAAAGATTTACTGGCAATTGGAGACAGAATCTACAACATAGAGAAGCAGTTCAACCTTCTTGCGGGAGTTACTCCAGCTGAAGACACACTGCCAAAGAGACTTCTTGAGGATCCAATTCCTGAAGGTCCAAGCAAGGGCTGGGTAAACAAGCTTGATGAAATGCTTGGAGAATACTATAAGGAAAGAGGCTGGGGTGAGGATGGAATTCCTACCGAAGCTAAACTGAAGGAACTGGGATTGTAATGATAAAGGTTGAGGTCAGATATTTTGCCACACTCAGAATTGATGACAAGAAGAAGGAAACTCTGGAGGTAGCGGAAGATACAAGTGTGGATAGCCTTCTTGATCAGGTTGGAGTAGATCTTGAGGATGTAGCAATTCTTCTGGTAAACGGAATAAGAACACCTCCTGAGAGCAAATTGAAGGACGGGGATGTAGTGTCCCTTTTCCCTCCTGTTGGAGGGGGATAAGAGGAAGCCTGAAGGGGCTTCTTCTTTTTGTGGAAAAATTTCACGGAAAACAATGAAATCATCCAGATTATTGATATAATTAACAAAAGGGCAAAGAGGTGAGCGCAATGGGTAAGGATTATATCCTCGCATTGGACCAGGGTACAACAAGTTCAAGAGCTATACTGTTTGACAAGGAAGGTAAAATCTTTGGAATGGCACAAAAGGAGTTTAAGCAGTTCTACCCTCAGGAAGCCTGGGTTGAACACGACCCCATGGAAATTTGGGGGACTCAGTCAGGTGTAATAAGGGAGGTTATGGACAGTGCTTCCGTAACCCCTGATGAAATTGCCGCCATAGGGATAACAAATCAGAGGGAAACCACTATAGTATGGGATAAGAAAACGGGAAGGCCGGTCTACAACGCCATTGTGTGGCAATGTAGAAGGACTGCCGGGTATTGCGAAGAGCTGAAGAAGAGGGGACTTTCAGATTATGTTAGAAAGAATACAGGACTCCTCATTGATGCATATTTTTCTGGAACCAAGATTCAATGGATTCTTGACAATGTTAAGGGTGCAAGGGGAAAGGCGGAAAAGGGAGACCTGATTTTTGGAACTGTAGATACTTGGCTCCTTTGGAACCTGACAGGGGGAAAGGTCCATAAGACCGATTACTCAAATGCGTCCAGAACCATGCTCTACAACATAAGAAGTCTGGAGTGGGATAGGAAACTTCTTGATGAGTTGAACATACCGGCAGAGATGCTACCGCAGGTAATGGATTCATCTGGTATATTCGGTTATACGGATGAGAAGGGCTTTGGTGCAAGGATTCCAATTGGAGGAATTGCAGGGGACCAGCAGTCAGCACTTTTTGGACAGGCCTGCTTTGAGAAGGGAATGGTCAAGAATACCTACGGAACAGGCTGCTTTATGCTTATGAACACAGGTGAAGAGCCAATAGAATCAGACAGAGGTCTTATAACAACCATTGCCTGGGGAATCGATGGCAAGGTGACCTATGCATTGGAGGGGAGCATCTTTGTTGCAGGCGCCGTGGTTCAGTGGCTTAGGGACGGCCTTAAGCTTATCCGTAGCGCAGCGGAATCCGAGGAACTTGCCTCTAGGGTAAAGAGTACCAATGGTGTTTTTATGGTACCGGCATTTGTTGGAATTGGAGCGCCCCATTGGGACATGTATGCAAGAGGTACAATTGTGGGCATGACAAGGGACACAACAGCTGACCACATCGTAAGGGCGGCACTTGAGTCAATAGCATATCAGACAAGGGATGTGCTTGAGGCGATGGAAAAGGATTCTGGTATTTCCTTGAAGACCCTTAGGGTGGATGGTGGAGCCGTGGAGAACAACTTCCTCATGCAGTTTCAGTCAGACATTCTGAATCTGGATGTGGAAAGACCAGTTACAAGGGAGACTACGGCACTTGGTGCAGCATATCTTGCAGGTCTGGCAGTGGGATACTGGTCCGATAAGGATGAGATTGTAAACAACTGGAATCTTGACAGGAGATATGTCCCATCCATGGATGAAGTGGAACGAGCCAATTTATACAGTCGCTGGAAGAAGGCTGTTGAAAGGTCACTTGGTTGGAAAGGAGAAGACTGATGCCTAAAATAGACGGAATAATACTTGCAGCTGGATTTTCCAGAAGAATGGGCAGGGACAAACTGCTCCTTCCCATCGGGCAGGACCTTGTGGTTGAGAGGGTTGTAAAGACAGCGCTTAGGTCGAGGCTTTCCAAGATAATACTTGTCTATAGAAATGCAAGGGTTGCTGAGATAGGCAAGAGATATGGGGTTGAAACCATTAAGAATACCAAGGCTCGCCTGGGTCAGGCCGAAAGCGTTAAAAGCGGGCTAAAAAAGGCAACGGGTGACGGCTATCTGTTTATTGCAGGTGACCAACCATTCCTTTCCTGTTCCCTTGTAAATGGATTGACCCATGCCTTTGCAGCTTCGGGAAAAGGAATCATAATTCCAACTTTGGATGGAGAAATACAAATGCCTATTCTTTTTTCAAAAAAATATCGTGAAGACCTTGAACAGGTTTACGGCGAAAAGGGTGGCTTTGAGATTATTAGCGGAAACAAGGATGATATCCATTGGTACCATGTAAAGGATCATCTGGATGTTTGTGACATAGATACTGAAACCCAATACAGGGAGTTAATTCACAGGAAGGACAGAATAGACAATGGATTATAGAGTTCAAGAGTTTAATGGAAAAAGATTTTTGTATTTGCCAAAGCTACAGGAAATGGGACTTAAGCATTGCTTCACCACAAGGGATATGGATGTGGGTTCAAGTACAAATCCTGACAGGGATCTGCTTCAAAGCTATATAAATGAGGCCTATGAGTTTATGGGAGAAAAACCAAAGCTGCTTTACAATGGATATCAGGCTCATACAGGAAACATAAAGACCCTGCACACATTGCAGGAGGGAAAGGGAGGAGCTTTTGGGAGGTTTATTCCAAATACCGACGGACTCGTCACGAATATGAAAGAAGTGGCACTGCTGACAAGATTTGCCGACTGTGTCCCGGTAATTTTATTTGATCCGGTAAGGATGGTCCAGGCAAACATCCATTCAGGCTGGAAAGGAACCCTTGAAAGAATAGTACAAAACGGTATGGAGGCTATGTTGAATGAATATGGATCATCCGCGAAAGACATTATCGCTGTCATAGGACCTGCAATAGGAAAGGACGATTTTTCTGTTAGGGATGATGTAAGCAGTCTGTTTATGCGGGAGTTTGATCAGTGGAGTGATTTGGTAAGAAAAGCAACAGATGATAAGTATCTTATCCATCTCCAGGAAGTAAACAGAAGAATGCTTCTTGAGTCTGGAATTAATGAGAAGAACATAACTGTAATTGATATATCGACCTACGAAAGGGATGACCTATGCCACTCCTATAGAAGGGACAAACAGAATTATGGGCTAATGGGACTTTTTACGGTCCTTGGTGACTGAATGACATAAGAAGGGCTTCCCAACCGGGAAGCCCTTCTTATGTTGTTTGAACCTACCTATGTAGAGGGGTCTTTCCAGTTTGAGTCTAGTAAATGCAAAGAGGGGAAGATTTACCAAAGAATCTCAAAAAGACCATGAAAAAAGCAAATTTGATAAAAATATAACAAAACATATCAAAAAATTTATATTTATTAATCTTTACAATACAATTATAAAAGAAAAAATGTGAAAAAGCAAGGGGTTAAGTAGACGATTGATAAAAAAATATCTAACAATCACATATAATTATTCAAAAAATGCTAAAAAATTTTGTTCTTGACACCATATACATTTGGAGTATTTAATGGTATACTGTGCTAAATAAAGATGAAGGAGGAATTATATGAGTTTAATGATGGCATTTTCAACAGTGTTGATTGTACTAGCTTTGGGAGATGTAGTCTCCACTAAAACAAAAGCATTTGTACCGTCAGTTTTCGTGGCAGCATTATTGTTTTTATTCGGTTTCTGGACATTCTTCCCAGAGGACATTGTATTCCTGGCTGGATTCCAGATGCCTGTGGTCACATTGTCAATGTACCTTTTGATCACACACATGGGTACAATGATGTCAGTAAGAGAGCTTGCAGGACAGTGGAGAACAATTCTAATCGCACTTATAGGTATAGTTGGTATAATGTCCCTTACAATGACAATTGGAGCTGCTGTATTTGGAAGAGAAACAGCTGTAATAGCAACTCCACCACTTACTGGAGGTATTGTAGCGGCTATAGTGATGAGTGACGCTGCAACTGCAATCGGAAGAGACAACCTGGCAATACTTGCAATTATTACATACGTTATGCAGGGATTTGTTGGATATCCTTTGACTTCAATCATGCTTAAGAAGGAAGGAACAAGGCTTGTAAACGGATTCAGAAGCGGAGAGATCAAGCACGTCAAGGAAGAGGTAGTAGTTGATAAGCCTGTTAAGAAGAAGCTTCTGCCACAGGTACCAAAGGACTATCAAACAACCTATGTTACACTAGCAAGACTTGGCTTGACTGCCTGGGCTGCAGTTGCTTTTTCAGGCTTGATAGCACCGATCATAAACATTTCAGCATTTGTAATGTGTCTATTGTTTGGAGTTATAGCACAGGAAATTGGTTTTGTGGAGCAAAAACCTCTTAATACATCTGGCTCGTTTGGATTCCTTATCACAGTGCTTATGTCCTACGTATTTGCAGGATTGGCAAGAGCGACCCCTGCAATGCTAATGGAGATTGTTGTTCCTCTTATGGGAATAATAGTTCTAGGTGTTTCAGGTATGGCAATCCTTTCAATGGTTCTTGGAAAGAGACTGGGGTATACGAAGGAAATGGCATTTGCAGTTGCACTGACTGCACTCTATGGTTTCCCGCCAAACTATATCCTTACTGAGGAAGCTTCAAAGGCCTTGGGAGAAACTCCTGAGGAAAGGGAATTCCTTATGGATGAAATGCTTCCAAAGATGCTTGTTGGAGGATTTACAACTGTAACAATCGTATCCGTAATAATTGCAGGAATATTCGTAAATCTGATTTAGCAATAAAAAGCGCCTCCTGAGGCGCTTTTTATACAATATAAAAAATAAGGCCAAAAGGTGGGATCGTATGCAAAAGATGAAATGCTCCTGGAAAGAGAACATGACATTCGTTGCCAGGGATGAGCTGGGCCATGAAGTCTTGATGGATCTGGGTGAGGAGTCAGGTGGAGACAATGCGGGCTTCAGACCCATGCCCCTGCTGCTTGCCGGACTTGGTGGATGCATGGGTGTTGATGTCAAAATAATATTGGATAAGATGAAGGTTTCATTAACAGGATTGGATCTTGAAATAGAGGCTGACATGGATGAAAGCACTGTTCCTAGGATATACGAGGAAATAAGGGTGGTTTTCAAATTTTCAGGTGATGACCTGGAAATGGATAAGCTAGAAAGGGCTATTAAGCTTGCTGAGGAGAAGTACTGCAATGTCAGTGCAATCCTGGGTAAAACCTGCAAGCTTGTATATAAGGCAAAGATTCTTTAGGAGGCTGATTTATGAACACAAAGGTTGAAAGAATTAAGAAGGACATAGAAGAACTGGCAAAATTCAATAGCAGCAATGAGGGTGGGCTGACCAGATTTTCCCTGACCGAGGAGGACAGAATGGCAAGGGAATACCTGAAGGACCAGCTAGGTAAGCTAAATGTAAAAATCTACGAGGACAATGCGGGGACCCTGTTTGCAAGAAGAGAGGGAACAGATCCTGATGCTCCAGTGATAATGATTGGGTCACATTTTGACTCGGTGAAGAATGGTGGAAACTTTGATGGTCCAGCGGGTGTAGTGATGGCTCTGGAAATATTCAGAGCCCTTGAGGAGAACAACATTAAAACCAAATTTCCTTTGGAATTTGTGGCTATGATCGAGGAGGAAGGTGGAAGATTTGGGTCCGGGGTTTTCGGAAGTCGTGCCATGGCCGGACTTGTGGACCTTGCGCAATTGGAAAGAAACAAGGACAAGGACGGGGTTACAATGGCTCAAGCCCTTAGGGAATTCGGCTTTGAACCGGAGAAGATCGCTGAAACCAAGAGAAACAGGGAAGACGTAAAAGCCTTTATCGAGTTGCACATCGAGCAGGGACCAATTCTAGAGAATGAAGGCAAAGATGTAGGGATTGTAGACTTCATAGTGGGTATCAACGAGTTCAAGATACAGGTTAACGGGAGACCGGATCATGCAGGGACAACACCAATGAACATGAGAGCAGATGCCCTTGGGGTGGCCTCAAAGGCTATCTCTGAAATTGATTCATACCCAGAGCCTGAAAATAACGGTACGGTAGCTACGGTAGGGGTTCTTGAAATCAAGCCAGGGGCTGCAAACATAGTACCAGCCCAGGCGGTATTCACTGTTGACATCAGATCAAAGGATGAAGCCAGCATAAGGAATGTAAAGAAGAAGATTATGGACAGGCTGGACAGCTTGACAAAGGGCACGGATGTAACCTATACGGTAACTGAGATGCTTGATGTTAAGCCTGTAAAGATGAATGAGGAAATGGTTCGACTCTTTAAGGAATCTGCAGAGGAAAAGAATTTCTCCTATAGAAACATGCTAAGTGGAGCAGGGCATGATGCAATGGTAATGGCAGAAGTAACTGAAGTGGGATTGATATTTGTTCCAAGCAAGGATGGGAGAAGCCATTGCAAGGAGGAATGGACTGACTACGACCAGCTCCAAAAAGGGATTGAATTGATTTATGATACTATACTAAAATTAGGGGAGGCAAAATAATGAAGGTTAGAGAGCTTGTAGAAAAGTACAGGGACTATTCCATCACAATGAGAAGGGAATTCCATATGAATCCCGAACCAAGCATGAAGGAATATAACACACAGAAAAGGGTAATGGAAGAGCTTGAAAAAATGGGAATACCTGCAGAAAAATGTGGTGGCACAGGTGTAGTTGGCTTGATTAAAGGCAAAGGAGAAGGAAAAACCATAGCCCTTAGGGCGGACATGGATGCACTTGAGGTCGCTGAGCTCAATGAGGTTGAATACAAGTCAAAGATTGAAGGCGTAATGCATGCCTGCGGACATGATGCGCATACAGCTGGACTTCTTACAGCTGCAAAGGTTCTTAACGATATGAAGGATGAATTCAATGGAACAGTTAAGCTTCTTTTCCAGCCTGGAGAGGAGATTGCCCAAGGAGCCCTTGCAATGATCAAGGACGGAGCCATGGAAGGCGTCGATGGTATTATGGGAATCCATATCTGGAATGATGTGGAGACAGGGAAGATTTCTGTTGAAGCAGGCCCAAGAATGGCATCAACCGGTATGTTCAAGGTATATGTAGAAGGAAAGGGCGGACACGGCTCCATGCCACACCAGACAGTTGATGCTGCAGTTGTTGCATCTGCAATTGTAATGAACCTTCAGTCCATTGCCAGCAGGGAGACAAATCCCTTGGATCCTGCAGTGGTAAGCGTTGGAATGATCAAAAGCGGTACCCGTTGGAATGTAATTTCAGGAGATGCATACATGGAGGGAACCACAAGATGCTTTTCCATGGAAATAAATGATGCATTTGAAGGAATGGTCAAAAGGGTAGTTGAAAACACTGCGGAAGCCTACAGGGCAAAGGCAAGGGTAGAGTACACTCAAATGACAATTCCTACAATAAATGAAGCAAGTATGTCTGAATTGGCTGCAGAAACAGTAAAGAAGCTTCGCGGTGAGGACTCATTGGTGAAGTTTGAAAAGACAACAGGTGGAGAGGACTTTGCATTCTTTTCAGAGTATGCACCTTCAATATTTGCCTTTGTTGGATCAAAGAATGAAGACAAGCACGAATACCATCCACATCACCATCCAAAATTCAACATCGATGAGGATGCCCTTGGAAGAGCAGCTGAGTTATATGCACAATTTGCACTGGATTTCCTAAACAACTAAACCGTAATCTAGACAGACAAATAATGCTGTGGGTTCATGAACCCACAGCATTATTTTATTTCGTCCAGAATTTCATTGTATATTTCAGTTATCTCCAGTGCCAATTGAATTCTAAGCCTTGTTTGGTAGTCATCTATATCTGCGTCCATAAGCTCCTTTATTCTGTTCAATCTGTAGGTGAGGGTGTTTCCGTGTATATGAAGATCATTTTTTGTCTTGGTCCAGTTCCCTCCACTGAAGATGTAGGTTTTCAGGGTCTCGAACAGCTCAATCCTGGAGGAATGTGAATAATCAAAGACTGGCGCCAGAACCTTTCTGGAAAAGGCCACAAGATCATGCTTGTCGTTCTTCAGCAGTATCTTCTTGACCTGATAATCCTCATAGAAGTGACAATCTGAAGTCTGATTACCTGGTATGATTTCAAACAGTTTATAGGTCCTTTCATAGATGCTCCTGAATTCATCATAGCTATTTATTTTTTCACTTACTATGGAAACACAGCTGGAATGGATTTTAGCTCGAGATTCCAACTTTTCCACAGTCTCGGTAATGCTTTTGTGGAAGGTCTTCATTATTTCCCTGTTAAAGCTGTCATTGTCGTCAATTAGTATTATGATGAGATTTCGCTTCTGTATGGCAAGACTCCTCTTGAAGGTCTGAAGTGCCAGTGCATTGACAGCCTGGTAAAAGTATCTGAAGTATTTGTATGCTGGATTGTCCTTTTTCTGGTAAACCAGGTTAACCAGAATCATCCTGTGTGGATGGCTAAAGTCAATCCTATATCTTTCATGGAACTTGTTGTCCAGGTTCATGGGATTACCCTTTAAGAGATTGTCGAAATAGTCTCCTCTGATTGACTGCTCAAGATTTGACATATCGTAGTCCTTAAGTATTTCCAGGGCAACAACATTTGAGCATTTTTCAACAACAATCCTATCCAGTTCTGACAGATGGTCTTCATCCATTAACATACCGATCCACCCAAAGACATCTCCCGATACAAATATGGGATAGAGCATAATCCACAAATGAAGGTCATTGTTGTAATGGATTGTCTCTCCCTCAGAAGACATGTACTTCAATATTGACCGCTTGATATCCTCCAGCTCATCTCTCATTTCATGATGGTTTCCCGCGTAGGAAACGATTGTATAAAAAAGGTCTATTATAAAGATATCCGTTTGAAGAAGCTGTGAAACCTCCCTGATAATATCATCGGATGAATTTCTGTTTAGAATCATTTCAGTGAACTTGTTGTGAAGAAAAGTGGAATACTGGTATCTGTTTTTTTCCATCTCCACTAGCTGGCTATACTCCTTAAGGGAGTTCTGGGCCTCGATCTCCCGTGAGTAGTTTTCAGCATTCCTAATGGCGATGGTAGCCTGGACTGAAATCAATTCTGCCAGATACACATCATCCTCTGTAAAAGGCTCCCCTCCCATGTAATTATCCAGAACGAGTACACCTATGCACTCCTCTTCGTGGATAAGGGGGCAGCTGATGGCGCTAAGGAGGTTATCCATGGGACGGATTATCCTTTTGTGGAGCATCTCCTTGGTGTCACTGGACATGGACGACATTGCCTCATGAACCTCCTCTGGAGAGGTAAGATGAAGTGTACTTTTCTGGTTGAAGGTTATCCCGGTAATTGATTCCCCTGGCTTTAACGAAACCTTCATATCGTCAAAGCCAAAGGAAAACTTGGATTTAAGCAGGTCATCAGATTTATCATAAAGGAAAATTATACCTATGTCCGCCCTCTTTATCAACCTTAAGGCCGTATTCATAAGCTCTTTCAAAATGAAGTCCAAATCTCTGGAAGCGTTGAGGAGCTTGGTTGCCTCCAGTATGTTATGAAGCTCCTTTATTCTCTGTGTTGAATCCGTCATAATAAATCTACCTTTCAGTATTTAGATTTGTACCTGGTGGTAGGTTTTTTTGCCCTTCTTGATAAGGATTTTACCGTCCTTGAAATCCGCAATGGTAACCATCCTGTCCACAGCATCCACCTTCTCGCCGTTGATGGTTACTCCACCTTGCTGAACAAGACGCCTTCCCTCACTGTTTGACTTTATCATTCCAACCTCTCTCATAAGGTCAAGGATTCCGATTCCGTCTTTGAACCTATCCGAATTCATTTGAGTTGAAGGAACGCTGCTTTCATCCATTCCGTCAGCGAAGAGTGCCTTGGCTGCCTCCAAGGCTCCGTCAGCCTCTTCCTTGCCGTGGATCATATTTGTAACCTCATAGGCAAGTACTTCCTTTGCCTTGTTTATTTCAGCACCTTCAAGAGAACCAAGTCTTCTAACCTCATCCATAGGCAGGAAGGTAAGCAGGGCAAGAAATTTCTCCACATCCCTGTCATCCACATTTCGAAGGTACTGGAAAAGCTCATATGGTGATGTCTTTTCCTTGTCCATCCAAATGGTTCCCTTTTCCGTTTTGCCCATTTTGGTTCCCGCTGCGGTGGTCAGAAGCTTAAAGGTCATTCCATAGACCTTGTCCTGCTCCAGCTTTCTTACAAGCTCGTAGCCTCCCAGGATATTGGACCACTGGTCGCTTCCTCCAAGCTGAAGCTTGCAGTCATAGGTTCTGTAAAGGTGCAGGAAGTCATAGCTTTGCATCAGCATGTATCCGAACTCAAAGAAGGTAAGTCCCTTTTCCAGTCGATTTTTGTAGCAATCAAAGGTAAGCATCCTGTTTACGGAGAAGTGAACTCCGATTTCCCTCATGAATTCCACAAAATTAAGGTCCATCAGCCAGTCTGCATTGTTTGGCATAAATGCCTTTCCCTCGCTGAAATCGATAAATCTTGAAAATTGCTCCTTGAACCTTGATGCGTTGTAATCGATCATCTCTCTGGTGAGAACCCTTCTCATGTCGGATTTTCCCGAAGGGTCGCCTATCATGGTTGTGCCGCCTCCCAGAAGTGCAATTGGTCTGTGACCTGCTCTTTGCATGTGCATCATTACCATGATCTGCAGGAAATGACCCAGTGTAAGGCTGTCGGCAGTAGCGTCAAATCCAATGTAAAAGGCAACTGACTCCTTTTCCAGAAGCTCCCTTAAAGCCTCTTCATCCGTGGCCTGATCAATGTAGCCTCTTTCCTCCAATACGTCAAAAACATTTCTCATAATATTCCTCCTTACAAAAAAATAAAGGGTCTTCTCATCTAAAGGACGAGAAAACCCGTGGTACCACCTTAATTCACATAAAGCCTCTTATCACGTATGGTGTGAAATTCCCTGCAGACTCCAGGCTGTATTTGGATAATGTGCCATCTGTCAGCCTCCCACCACGGCTCACTCTCTGTGAAGATGCATCACATAATCTACTTGTACCCTTCATTGTCCCTATGAATTTAATAACATATTATTATATGTAGAGACCCTTGTCAAGAAAAGAAAAAGAGGACTGATTAGTCCTCCACCTTGATTTCCATGCTGTTTTCCCACAATCCGTGGATGTTGCAGTAGCTTGTTGCATAAAGTGTACCGGGTGCTGAAACCTTAAACTTAGTAGTAAGGTATGGAGCTGTGAAAAGCTCTGATTCTCCATGTGCAGCAAATGTGTAGGTGCCTATTTCCACTGGGAATTTACCTTCCTCAGGCTTGAAATATACCTTTATCCAAGCTATGTAGTGCTCCAGGGTGTTAGGATGTGGAATCTCCTCGCCTACAAGAACCTTAACCTCGACCTCTTCCCCATTCTTAACCATCTCAGGTGCGTGGATAACAGGAACGTGTTTTTCACCTTTCCAGTCTCCGCTTTGATAAAAATTACCGATTGACATGCTCATTCCTCCTTCTTTTGAATTATCTACTGAAATGTATACCCGAAAAGACCTAAAAAACACAAATTTATTATTAAAGATGCCATTTGGTTGGTATAATAGAACAAGAGGGGAGAGAATTGTATGGATAGAGTTGAAATGATCGCCACCACCACATTTGGATTGGAGGCAGTTACGAAGAGAGAACTGATTGAACTGGGAGTGGATGACATAAATGTCGAAAATGGGAAGATTTCCTTCAAGGGAACCCTAAGGGATATACCTAGAGCCAATCTGTGGCTGAGAACGGCAGAAAGGGTTCTTGTGAAAATGGGAGAATTCAAGGCTTTAACCTTTGATGAACTGTTCGAGAAGACCAAATCGTTGCCATGGGAGGACTGGATTCCTGAGGACGGGAACTTCATAGTGGAGGGAAAGAGCGTCAAATCCCAGCTATACAGCATATCGGACAGCCAAAGAATTGTAGAAAAAGCCATTGTTGAGAGACTCAAGACCAAGTATCCTGTAGAATGGTTTGAAAAATCAGGGGCCAGATACAGAGTAGAGGTTGCCCTATTAAAGGATATCGCTACACTGACAATCGATACATCAGGCGAAGGACTCCACAAGAGAGGCTACAGGGACAGAGCTGGAGATGCCCCAATAAAGGAGACCCTTGCTGCTGCAATGGTTATGCTAAGCTACTGGAACAAGGATAGGGTACTTTTTGATCCCTTCTGTGGTTCAGGAACAATACTGATTGAGGCTGCCATGATAGGCAAAAATATTGCTCCGGGACTTGATAGAAAGTTTGATGCGGAATATTGGGGTATAATTCCAAAGGAATACTGGTCCGTGGAAAGAGTTGAGGCTATGAGAAAGATTGACCACGACTCAACACTCCACCTGCTTGGTTCGGATACAGATAAGAGGTCAATTCTTAGGGCCAGGGACAACGCTGCAAATGTGGGGCTTGAGGATGACATAGCTTTTTTCATGAAGGATATGAGAGACGTTGATTTGCAGGAAGACTACGGAGTGGTAATAACCAATCCGCCATATGGTGAAAGGATGGGGGACCGTGAAGAGGTAGAGCAGCTCTACAGGGACTTTGGGAAAAAGTTCAGTGACCATCCAACCTGGTCAATCTATTCCATCACCTCAAATGAAAATTTTGAAACGCTCTACGGCAAGAAGGCTGACAGGAAGAGGAAGCTTTACAATGGGAGAATCAAGGTGGACTTCTACCAATTTTATGGTCCAAGGCCTGAATAAGAAAGGATGGTTTAAATGGGAATCTATACTAAGACAGGAGACAAGGGGAAAACTTCTTTGTTTGACAACAAAAGGGTTACAAAAGATGACATAAGGGTTGAAAGCTACGGTACAGTTGACGAACTGGGAACTTTTCTGGGGCTTGCAAAGAACTATGTAGACCAAGAGCTGAGGGAACGGATCTATACCATTCAGAACAAGCTTTTTACCGTGGCAACAAATCTTGCCACTGAAGACCAATCAAAGGTTGCCCATAGAATGAAGGAGGAGGACATAAAGTACCTTGAGGATACAATTGATGAGTATATGGGAAGACTTAACGACCCAACGGGCTTTATAATTCCAGGATCAAACATATCCTCAGCCTATCTGCATGTAGCAAGGACGGTTTGCAGAAGGGCTGAAAGAAGGATAATCTCACTTACGGGAGTTGCTGAGGTGGATCCCTTGGTTGTGAAGTATGTTAACAGATTATCAGATGCAATTTATGCAATGGCCAGGTATTCAGAGGAGGAGCAAAGAGCGGTAAAATACGATTGATTTGCCAAGGGGAGCTGGTGAAATTGTTTTCCTGTACAAAGCTCTGAAAAAGCCATCTAATTAGGAGATTAGCATTAATTTAGTTGTGGAAAAATGCTCTGATATGAGATACAATGATAATAGTCACCAAATATTTAGCATTGCTGGATGTGACATGACAGTTTAAATATTAACGACCTCAAAGAGGTGATTATTATGATTGAAGAAAAAAAGGAAATAGACGTATCTGAAGATTTATCATATATCCCCTATGGATTATTGAATTATCGCGTCCTTGAAGGAATGGCCGACTGGGTCAGGGTAATTGATAAGAATGGCAAGGTCATATTTGCAAATGCTGCCATGAAGGATGCACTTGGAGAGGACATCGTGGGAAGTGACTGCTACAAGGTCCACTGCAGAAATCAGAAATGTGGATTTTGTATTACAAGCAGAAGCATAGAGACAGGGGAAACCGTCCAAAAAGAGGAAATAATCCAGGGTCAGTACTATTCCGTGAAGAGCTCACCTGTAAAAAATCAGAATGGAGAGATTGCCGGTGCAGTTGAGGTGTTCAGAAATGTCACCAGAGAGAGAAAGCTGGAACTTGAGCTGATTGAAAGAAACAAGAAGATGAGTCGGGATCTGCATTTTGCAAGAAGGATTCAGGAAAGGGTCCTGCCCAAGAGAGGAATCGTTGAGAACCTTAGGATTGACTATGTCTACCAGGCATCTGAGATGCTCAGTGGGGATATGTTTGACCTTTTCTATATAGACGAGGCAAACATAGGAATATATATATGCGATGTGGCAGGGCATGGGATAGCGGCTTCAATGATGACCATGTTTATTAAGCAGGCAATGAGGAGCATAAAGGATGAGGTTTTGAGTCCAGCACTTGCACTTGAGGAGCTTCATAAGAGGTTTAGCATCCTGGAGCTTGAGGCAGACAAGTATTTTACAATATTCTATGGAGTATACAACAAGGTTACTCACAGATTCACCTACTCAAACGCAGGACATAACTGCTATCCGATAAAATTCAACTCAGAGGAGATTGAACCTTTGAAAATCAAGGGTTACCCAATTACATTGCTCTTTGAAAAGGTTGAATACAAGGAGAAGGAAATCAAATTGAATCTTGGAGATAAAATACTGCTTTACACTGATGGGATAACAGAGGCTAGAGACCACAATGACAAGCAGTTTGGAATAGAGGGAGTTTTGGAGACTGTCCAGAAAAATCCTGACAACATTCTAAAGGAAGTTGAAGATAAGTTTATAATCCACAGCTGGGGGGAACAGGATGACGATTATGCCCTGGTGTTGGTGGAAGTAGTAGATTAACCTAGAATACTTATTCTAGGTTTTGTTTTCATTGATTAGGGGAAGTGGGATATATAAAACTCTAGGAGGGGTAATATGACTGTTGGTTTTGATTATTCAAAGAGCTTTATCAAAAAGCATGAGGTTGAGTTTATGAAACCATTCCTGAAGGAAGCGCACAATCTTCTGCACGATGGTGAAGGACCTGGAAACGAGTTCATAGGATGGCTGGATTGGACAGAAAAATATGACAGACAGGAATATGAAAAGATTAAGACCGTTGCAAGTAGTATAAGACAGAAGGCGGATGTTTTCATAGTGGTTGGAATCGGTGGCTCCTACCTGGGTGCTCGCGCAGCCTTTGAAGCACTGACCCACACCTTCCACAACCTTCTTCCAAAGGAGACTAGAAATGCACCACAGATTTACTTTGCAGGAAATAACATGTCTCCAAAGTATATGACGGATCTTATGGAAACCCTTGATGACAAGGAAATCTATGTAAATGTAATCTCCAAATCGGGGACTACCACAGAACCTGCAATAGCCTTTAGGATACTTAAATCTCATCTGGAGGAAAAGTACGGCAAGGAGGAAGCAAAGAACAGGATTTTTGCAACCACGGACAAGAGCAAGGGTGCATTGAAGACATTGGCTACCAATGAAGGTTATGAGACATTTGTGATTCCTGATGACATCGGTGGAAGATATTCAGTTCTCACACCAGTTGGACTGCTTCCTCTTGCAGTGGCTGGAATTGACATAGACCAGCTGATGGAGGGTGCTCACGAAGCTGCAATTCAGTATGGAAATCCAAATATTGATGAAAATAGATGCTACCAGTATGCAGTTGCAAGACAGATTCTCCATAGAAGGGGAAAGGAAATTGAGATTTTGGTAAATTACGAGCCTGGACTGCAATACCTGGGAGAATGGTGGAAGCAGCTGTATGGTGAGTCTGAAGGCAAGGATGGGAAGGGATTATTCCCGGCCAGTGTCAACTTCACTGCAGACCTTCATTCCATGGGTCAGCTGATACAGGACGGTAAAAGGAATATATTCGAAACAAGCATAGTTCTGGAAAGCGCCCAGAAGGATCTGGAAATAACCGAGGATGAGGAAAATCTTGACGGCTTGAATTATCTTAAGGGTAAGACAATTGGTCATGTAAACAGAAAGGCCTTCGAAGGAACACTTTTGGCACATCTTGAAGGGAATGTACCTAATCTTATAATTTCCCTGCCAAGGCTTGATGAGTTCCACTTTGGAAAGTTGATATACTTTTTCGAAAAGGCCTGTGCAATCTCTGGATACCTTCAGGGAGTGAATCCTTTTGACCAACCAGGAGTTGAAGCCTACAAGAGCAATATGTTCAAACTCCTAGGGAAAGAAGGCTATTAATCCCCTTGATTAATCAGTCTATCACTGGTATGATAAATATTGGACAAGGAGGGATTCCGTTGGAGTTTAAACATTTGATTCTTAACAAGGAAGATAACATAGGTGTTCTACGGATCAACAGACCGGAAGCTATGAATTCCCTCAACACAGAGGTGTTGAAGGAGCTGCTGGCAGCTGTGGAACAGGTAAAGAATGACGAGGATATTTACGTTCTTATTTTAACTGGAGAAGGAAAGGCATTCGTTGCAGGAGCTGATATTTCAGAGATGAGTACCATGGATTCAGTTCAGGCAAGATCCTTTGCAGAGACTGGACTTAAGGCCTTCAGGGAAATGGAGATCATGGAGAAGCCAGTGATTGCAGCGGTTAACGGCTTTGCACTAGGAGGTGGCTGCGAGCTTGCTATGGCATGTGATATTAGGGTTGCATCCACAAAAGCAAAGTTTGGTCAACCTGAGGTCGGACTTGGTGTTACCCCAGGATTTGGTGGAACGGTCAGATTGTCACGTCATGTAGGATTGGCCAAGGCCAAGGAGCTTATCTACACTGGGAGTATAATAAAGGCTGATGAGGCTCTTCAGATTGGTCTGGTAAATAGGGTTGCCGAGCCTGAAGACTTGATGGGGACTGCCATGGAAATGGCTAAAATGATAGCTTCAAATGCTCAGCTTGCAGTCAGATATTCCAAACAGTCCATAAATAGAAGCTTTGAAACCGACATGGAAACAGGAATGGAAATTGAAAGGAACCTTTTCGGTCTTTGTTTTTCAACAGAGGACCAGAAGGAAGGAATGAAAGCATTTGGGGAGAAAAGAAGGCCTGAATTCAAGGTAAAATAAGTGGAGGTGCTTTATGAAAAAGGTAAGTGTGTTGGGAAGAGGGACAATGGCATTGGGTATCGTTCAGATATTTGCCCAGAAGGACATAGAGGTGACCATATGGGTTAGGTCTATCGACCCTGACAAGCCAAGGGGAAGTGTTGCACCAATAGAAAAGGCTTTGAGCAAGCTTGTCAACAAGGAAAAGATAAGCCAGGAACAGATGGACAAGACCCTTCAGAACATAAAGATAACCACTGACCTGAACAAGGTTTCAGACAGTGATCTTGTTATTGAGGCAATATCTGAGGACATGAAGGTCAAGAAGGATACATTCGGCAAGCTGGATGAAATCTGCAAGCCTGAAGCCATACTTGCAACAAACACATCCTCACTTTCCATAACTGAAATTGCAAATTCAACAGGCAGACCGGACAAGGTCATAGGTATGCACTTCTTCAATCCCGTGCCCCTAATGAAGCTTGTGGAGGTCATAAAAGGACTTGCAACATCAGAAGAAACCAAGGACAAAATAGTTGAGCTGTCAAAATCCCTTGGCAAGACACCAGTTGAGGTTGAGGAAGCACCCGGATTTGTTGTAAACAGGATTCTTATCCCTATGATAAATGAAGCCGTTGGAATATTGGCTGACGGAGTGGCAACGGCAGAGGATATTGACGAGGCCATGAAGCTTGGAGCAAACCACCCAATAGGGCCACTTGCCCTTGGTGATCTTGTTGGTCTTGATGTATGCCTTGCAATCATGGATGTTCTTTACGAAGAATTCCAGGATTCAAAATACAGGGCACATCCTTTGATGAGAAAGATGGTTAGAGGAAATCTTCTTGGTAGAAAAACAGGCAAGGGCTTCTACACTTATTAAATCCACTCCATTGACAAAATGGATGTATTTATGATATATTCAGTCTGTTAGAGGGAGTAACTGCCCTGATCGGGAACTTAAGTCACCAATAACGGACAGGAATTGTCCTGGCTTAAGTGGTTCAAAATCGTGTGAGACTCTACAATTCCCCAAGGGGGAGTTGTAGAGTTTATTTATGACCTAACCCAGCGATAAAACGAAGTTTTGGAGCTGCTGGTAGGTCTCTCCGTAGTTTCGCATCACAAATTTGTTTGCTCATGAAATTCACACAAATTTGGAGCTCATTACGTTTGAATTACCAACAACTCGCTTGGCTCGTTGGGTCAAGTCATAAACGCAACGAATGCCAATTTCATAGACCGAAGGGAGAATGAAATTGTGCAATGAGACTGAGGGAAATGCCTAACCCAGCGATAAAACAAGGTTTGGGAGCTGCGGAGGCTATACATGAAATTAAGGAGATGGAAATGGAAGATCTGGTTCTTGGTATAATTAATCCAATGCCCGTGATTGTGTTGCTTGCAATAATCGGAATAAGCCTATTCACTTTAAGCAAAGGGGCTGACCTGCTCATTGATGAAGCAGTGGCTGTGTCAGGTTATTTAAGGGTTCCAAAGGCAATCATAGGTGCCACAATTGTATCACTTGGAACAACCTTGCCTGAGCTGTCGGTATCAACCATGGCTGCCATTCAGGGAAGTCCGGACATGGCTCTTGGTAATGCGGTGGGCTCAATAATTGCCAATACGGGACTTATAATAGGGCTTGCAGCGGTTCTAAGGCCAATCGACATCGATAGAGGCTCCATACGGATACAGGGGTGGGTCAAGATGATATCAGCCGGGCTCTTGATAGCATTTTCACTACCAGTTTTTTCGCCGGGAGGAGCAGGCACAATCTCCCAGGAAATGGGATTCATCTTTGTGGCAATGCTTGCTGCATATATGTATTGGTCCTTTAGGGAGTCAAGGAAGAGCTCCTATCTAAGTAGTGATGAGGATAATGATGAGGTACCAAAATCGGAAATCATCAAGAGGTTTCTTCTGATGGCAGTGGGAATGGCAATAGTAATTTTTTCATCAAAGATATTGATTCCAACAGTTGAGGTGACTGCACTGAAAGTGGGCGTTCCCAAGAGCATAATAGCAGCGACCCTGGTGGCATTTGGAACAAGCCTGCCGGAACTTACAACTGCAGTCAAGGCAGCACTCAGGGGCCATGGCGACCTTGCAGTTGGTAACATAATTGGTGCAGACATACTTAATGTACTGTTTGTAATTGGAGTCTCGGCAGCTGTAACACCAGAGGGCCTATTGGTTCCGCCAATCTTCTATAGGGTTCATTTCCCTGCAATGGCAATAATTCTTCTGACCTTCAGATTTGTGACAATCAACAAGGGAAGCAGAATCAGAAGGTGGGAAGGTGCTTTGCTTATAGCCTTATATCTTGCATATCTGGGTATGAATCTGACCAATGTAATTTCATAATAATAAAGAAAGGGTCGCATCAATTTGATGCGACCCTTTAAAATCATATGACCTTATTTAAGTTCTTCTTAAGCAGATTGTCCCCAACCTTGAATACATTTCCTGCTCCCATTGTAACCACAACATCACTGTCGGTGGTCTCTCTGAGAATAAAGGATTCTATCTCGTCGAATGAACCAAGGTAGGTTGCATCATAGCCCTTGTCCCTGATTCTCATGGCAAGCTCTCTTGAGTGGATTTCTCCAAGGTCCTTTTCCCTTGCTGCGTAGATATCCGCTATTATTACCTTGTCTGCACCCTTGAAGGACTCTGAAAAACTATCAAGGAGAATTTTGGTCCTTGTAAAGGTATGCGGTTGGAAGATACAGAAAATCCTCTTGTCCGTTGCATTTCTCAAGGCGCTTAGACTGGCCTTGATTTCAGTTGGATGATGGGCATAATCATCTATGATTTCTATGTTTCCGAGAAAACCCTTGTGCTCAAGTCTTCTGTGCACTCCTCTATAGGCAGATATCCTCTCCGATATTTCACTTGAATCCATACCTAATAGATAGGTTGCAGCAATGGCTGCAAGTGAGTTGTATACATTGTGTGTTCCCATAACGTTTAGGCTTATGGTTTCCCATATCTCACCCTTGAGATACAGGTCATAGACTGGGAGTCCCTTTTCATTGAATCTGATATTTCTGGCCTCAAAGTCAGAAGCCACTTCTATACCGAAGGTTACAACCTTTGAACCCAACTGGGGGATCAATTTCCTTACCAACGGATCGTCGTTGTTTAGTATGGCATGGTCATCCTCTGAAAGATTCAAAAGATATCCCTTGAAGGTATCTGAAATATGGTCCATGCTCTTAAAGAAATCCAGGTGGTCCTCATCAATATTAAGGACTATGGCGATTGAAGGAAAATATTTAAGGATATTTGCCTTGTATTCACAAGCCTCTGTTAAAAGATAATCATCTGAACCCAGCTTTACGTTTCCACCGATATCATCCAGCTCTCCTCCAAGCAATATGGTTGGATTGATCTTTGGATTGTTAATGATGGTTGCAATCATGCTTGTGGTTGTGGTTTTACCGTGAGTTCCTGAAACTGCGATGGAGTTTTTGTAGTTTCTCATCACAGCACCCAAAAAAGCAGCCCTGTCTATAACAGGTGCAGGTGAATCGATTGCCGCCAGGAGCTCCTCGTTGTCAGGTGAGATTGCATCAGTGTAGACAATAAGATCCGCATCACCTATGTTCTCCTTACTGTGACCTATGAAAATCTCAGCACCTATGGCCCTCAAGTGCTCAACTATCGGACTGTCAGTTGTATCCGTTCCGGATACTTGGAACCCTTTATTTATAAGTATTTCGGCAAGCCCACTCATACTGATGCCACCGATTCCGATAAAGTGGACCCTTCGGTATTGGGGACTTCCTAAATTTATATCAAACATTTAATTTCCTCCTGGTATATTCAAATTCCATTCTCAGCACCCGAAAAATTATTACCCGGACACACATTGAATGATTATATCATATCAAAAAAAAATATAAAGAACAAATTTGAAAAAAATATTTATAATTTTCAAAAAAAAGAAGGAATCCGGCAAGAAATGTAGAATAAATATAGTAATATGCAAAGAACCGTCGAGGAAGGTGGTGAGACAATGAAGATTACAGACGTAAGGGTTAGGAAGGTAACAGAGGAAGGCAAAATGAAGGCAATAGTTTCAGTTACGTTCGACGAGGAGTTTGTTGTACATGATATCAAGGTTATTGAAGGTCAGAACGGATTGTTTATTGCCATGCCAAGTAGAAAAATGGCAGATGGTGAATTCAGAGACATCGCTCACCCGATTAATGCCACCACTAGGCAAAAAATTCAAGAGGCAGTTTTTGAGGAGTATGAAAAAGCTTTAACAGCGGAGTAGAAGAGCCTAAGGGCTCTTTTATTCTCTAAAAAAGCTTTGTTTTTTTGCCAAATTCTCAATTAGGTGTGGACTTATAAAATAAATGGGTTAAAATAATATGGAGGGAATAACTCAGCGGAAGGTGTGTTAATAAGATGAATATTGGAATAATACTTGCAGCCGGAGAAGGGACCAGGATGAAGTCCCGACACCCGAAGGTCTTGCATAAGATTTCCGGAAAACCGCTTCTTTCCTATGTGCTTGATGAGGCAGAGAAAGCTGGAATCAGAAGAAATGTGGTTATAGTTGGGCATGGAAAAGAAGCTGTAATGGAGAGCATAACCGGCGAGAACATTATTTACGAAGAACAGCCTGTACACCAAGGGGCTCCTTATGGTACAGGCTATGCTGTCATGCAGGGAATGGGGCATGTTGGGGATGAGGATAATGTGGTGGTTCTATGCGGGGATACGCCCTTGATTACCGCCAGTACCTTGACAGAGCTAATGAAATACCACAATTCCCAAAACAATAAGGCAACTGTTCTGACAACCTGTCTTGAAGATCCAACAGGGTACGGACGAATTGTAAGAAAGTCAGAGGGAAGTCTCCAGGCAATAGTTGAACACAAGGATGCAACAGAGGACCAAAGAAAAATAGGAGAGATCAATTCCGGTATCTATTGCTTCAGCGGCAAGGAATTGAAGCTGGGCCTAGATGGAATCAACAATGACAACAGCCAAAACGAATACTATTTGACCGATGTAATTGGAGTGCTTGTGGAAGGTGGCTACAAGGTGGGAGCTTTTATGATCGAAGACGCCTCTCAGATACACGGAATCAACTCAAGGGTGCAACTTGCCCAGGCAGATGATATAATAAGGGAGAGGATTAATCTTGGACATATGGAGAACGGTGTAACCCTCATAAATCCAAAGGATACCTATATAGAGTCAACGGTCAGGATCGGTAGGGATACAATTGTGTACCCTGGGGCTGTGCTTGAGGGAGATACCGTAATTGGAGAGGACTGTACAATAAGAGGAGCCACCAGGATAGTGGACAGCATCATCGGAGATGAGGTAAGCATAGAGTCAACCCTAATCGAGAATAGCAAAGTGGGCGATGGGTGTAAGATAGGACCATATGCACACCTTAGACCTGACTCGGAGCTTGGAAGGAACGTCAAAATCGGAAACTTCGTGGAAATAAAGAAAGCTATACTTGGAGATGACTCAAAGGCTAGCCATCTTTCCTATGTAGGCGACGCACAGGTTGGTTCAGGAGTCAACATAGGCTGCGGAGTGGTATTTGTCAATTATGACGGGGAAAGGAAATTCAAGTCAATAATTGGGGACAACGCCTTTATAGGCAGCAATTCAAACCTGGTTGCACCAGTGAAGGTGGAAAGCTGGGGTTATGTAGCTGCAGGTTCAACAATCACAGATAATGTTGGAGAAGGGGAGCTTTCAATAGCACGTGCCAGACAGGTAAACAAAGCTGGATGGGTAGAGAAGAAGGGACTAAAAAAACGCAAATAACTAGGAGGATGTAGAGATGAACCTTTGTTTAGGTGGAATCAAGGTCTTCACCGGAAATGCCAATAGAGACCTGGTAAAAAACATTTGTCAGGAGCTGGGCATAACCATGGGTACGTGTGATGTTACCCACTTCAGCGACGGTGAAATTAACGTGAATATCGGAGAGACTGTAAGGGGCTGTGACGTGTATCTTATCCAGTCCACAAACACACCGGTAAATGATAATCTCATGGAGCTTCTTATTCTTATAGATGCTGTTAAGAGGGCTTCAGCAGGCAGGATAAATGCAGTCATACCTTACTATGGCTATGCAAGGCAGGACAGAAAGACCAAGGCCAGGGAACCAATCACAGCCAAGCTTGTTGCAAATCTACTGACTACGGCAGGAGCTGACAGGGTTGTGGGAATGGATTTGCATGCTGGTCAGATACAGGGATACTTTGACATACCAGTTGATCATCTTTCAGCAGTTCCCATACTTGCAGAGTATTTCAGGGAAATTGTTGACGAGGATACAGTAATTGTGTCTCCTGACCTGGGCGGAGTAACCAGGGCAAGACAGTTTGCAAACATTCTTGATCTTCCAATAGCCATAATCGAAAAGAGAAGACCAAAGGCGAATGTGTCTGAGGTAATGAATGTAATAGGTGACATTGAAGGTAAAAATGTAATTCTTGTTGATGATATAATTGATACTGCAGGTACAATAGTAAAGGCTGCTAGCGTTTTGAAAAGCTTTGGAGCAAAGAAGGTTTACGGCTGTGCAACCCACGGTGTGCTTTCAGGACCTGCACTTGACAGGATTCACAATTCGGAGCTTGAGAAATTCGTAATATCGGACACAATTCCCCTGTCAGAAATGGCAAGGATTGACAAGATAGAGGTGGTTAGCGTTGCTCCGATTCTTGCAGAGGCAATCAGAAGAATCAACAGCAACGAATCAGTCAGCATTATCTTTGACTAGTCACATAGCAAGGAGTTGATTATGTGATTGTAATTGCAGGATTGGGAAATCCAGGAAGCAAGTATTCCGAAACAAGACATAATGTGGGCTTTGATGTAATCGACAGACTAGCCCATGAAAACAACATCAAGGTAAACAGGTTGAGATTCAAGGCATTGACTGGTGAGGGCTTCATAGGGACTGAGAAGGTGCTTCTTGTAAAGCCCAGCACCTACATGAACAACAGCGGGGAATCAATAAGGGAAATCATGGATTTCTACAAGCTTGAGCCTGAAAAGCTTCTGGTGGTAGTGGATGACATAGACATTGAGTTTGCAACCATTAAGCTTAAGAAAAAGGGGAGCGCAGGCTCACACAATGGACTTAAATCAATAATCTATCACCTCCAGACGGATAATTTTCCAAGGCTGAAGGTGGGAATCGGTAAAAAGCCCCCATACTATGACCTGGCGGACTTTGTTCTTAGCAGGTTCAGTACTGATGAGCGAAAACTTGTGGACCAGGCAATCAGGAATGCATCTGAAGCAGTCCAGGAGTTTGTCAGGAGTGGGATTGACAAGGCCATGAATGAATTTAATAGTAGAAATACAGCCCAGGACTAAAACCTGGGCTTAAACCTTTGGGAGGATTAGTGATGAAGGATTTTCTTTTGGATCCATTGTTGAATTTAAAGCCATACAATACGCTGCTTGAAGATATTAGAAACCAGACCACGCCCATTTCTACCCATGGACTCATGGAAGAGAATATGGGACATTTTCTGTGTGGTCTAAAGAGCCACACAAAAAGACAAATACTATTTGTCACATACAGCGAAACCAAAGCCAGACAGATACTTGAGGATATCAAGGCTATTCTTCCTGAACAGATTGTAAGGCACTATCCTTCAAAGGACACAATCCTATATGATGTTGATGCGTTCAGCTCGGAAAGAACCCATCAGAGGCTGGAAGTTTTGTCATGTCTTATGGAAGACAGGGACCTGATTGTGGTTGCCTCAGTTGAGGCACTGTCTGACAGGATCATATCCAGAGACTCCTTCCAAAACTACAGATTGATCATCTCCCTGGGCAAGGAGGCAAGTTTGGAGGAACTATCCAAGGGTCTCGTTAGCGCAGGCTATGAACGGGTAAGTCTTGTTGAACAAACCGGTCAGTACAGCATAAGGGGTGGAATTCTAGATGTATTTCCACCCAATTTGGAGCACCCTGTAAGGATTGAATTTTTTGACACTGAAGTGGATTCCATTAGGACCTTTGACCCCAAGGACCAAAGGTCTGTTGATGTTATCGAGCATGTCGAAATATTCCCAGTATCGGAAATAATAATTCCTACTGAAGAAAGTGATAAAATTGCATTGGCTCTTGAAAGGGATCTTGAGCACTTCAGGAAAAAGACTGACGATGACGAGAAGAGATCAAAATCTGATGAGAAGTTCAGGAAGTATCTGGATGCACTTTCCGAAGGCTCCCATATTACAAACAAGGACCTTCTTATTCCATATTTGCCGAAGGAGCTGATGGGAACCCTTGTTGACTTTTTCCAGGACACGTCTCTAGTTGTTTTGGATGAACCTAAAAGATTGAGAGAAAAATATGAGGGCACAATGGAGGAATTCAACGGTCGTACCCTTGACCTGTTTCAAGTGGGGGAGGTCTTGAAGTCACACCTTCAATTGAAGTACCATTACGAGGACCTGATTCATGAGATAAAGGGTAGATCAATAGTTACAAGTGCGTCTTTTCTCAAGCAGGACAATGATTTTCCTCCCAAGGGGATAGTACGATTCACAATGCGCACAATTCCTGTGTACCATGGGAAACTTGAAATCCTAAAGGAAGACCTGGACAGGTACCTGTATAAGGGCTACAAGATAATTGTAATGGCAGGAAACCAGGATAGGGGCAAGCGATTGAAGGATGCTTTAAGGGAAATTGGAATTAATTCAGAGTTCCGGTCCAGCAGAGATGCTTCAATAAAGACCGGTCAGGTGTTTATTGCAGAGGGATCCCTGAAGGCAGGCTTTGAGTATGAGGAGATGAAGCTTGCAGTCATAACCGACAAGGAAATATACGGAGCCGGTAAGAAAAAGGCAAAGAAAAAGTCCAGGAAAATGAAGGATAGCGGTGAAAAGCTTCAATTCTCTGACCTGAACGAGGGTGACTTCATCGTTCATGAAAACTATGGAATCGGACAGTACCTGGGCGTGTCTCAGCTGTCGGTTCAGGGAGTAAAAAAGGACTACCTTCTAATCCAGTACAAGGGCAAGGATAGGTTGTACCTTCCAATAGAGCAGATGTCCATGATTCAGAAGTACATCGGTTCAGATTCAATAAAGCCAAAGATAAACAAGCTTAGCGGAACCGAGTGGGCAAAGACCAAGAGCAGGACTAAAAAGGCAATTGAGGAAATGGCAACAGACCTGCTGCAGCTTTATGCAAATAGGGAAAGGGTTGAGGGCTATCAGTTTTCAGCCGACACCCCCTGGCAGAGAGAATTTGAGGATATGTTCCCCTATGAAGAGACTCAGGGACAGAAAACCTCCATCAAGGACATCAAAAATGACATGGAGAAGAAAAAACCCATGGACAGGCTCCTTTGTGGAGATGTTGGCTACGGCAAGACAGAGGTTGCACTAAGGGCAGCATTTAAGGCCGTAATGGATGGAAAGCAGGTTGCCATACTGGTTCCTACAACGATTCTAGCACAGCAGCACTACAACACAATCATGGAAAGGCTAGGTAGCTTCCCCATGTCCGTGGCAATGCTAAGCAGATTCAGAACCAGGAAGGAGCAGCAGGCCTCACTGGAAATGCTGAGAAAGGGCATGCTTGACATAGTAGTGGGAACACACAGGCTTCTGTCAAAGGATGTCATCTTCAAGGACCTTGGTCTTCTAATTGTGGATGAGGAGCAGAGGTTTGGTGTAAGACACAAGGAAAAGCTAAAGAAGCTCAAGGAAAATGTTGATGTCCTTACACTCACCGCAACTCCAATTCCAAGGACGCTTCACATGTCCCTTGTCAACATACGGGACATGTCTGTAATTGAAGAGCCTCCTGAGGAAAGATATCCAATACAGACCTATGTGACAGAGTATAACAGGACACTTATAAGGGATGCCATACAGCGAGAGATATCGAGAGGTGGGCAGGTCTACTACGTCTATAATCGGGTTGAGACAATTGACAAGATAGCCATGGAGTTGAGAAACCTCGTACCCGAAGGAGAATTCGCGGTTGCCCATGGACAGATGTCGGAACGGGAGCTTGAGCAGGTCATGTTGGATTTTATGAATAAGGAAATCAACATCCTTGTATGTACTACAATCATTGAAACAGGCTTGGATATACCAAATGTAAACACCATAATAATCCATGATGCAGATAAGTTTGGGCTTTCACAGTTATATCAGCTGAGAGGAAGGGTAGGTAGGTCAAACAGACTGGCTTTTGCATATTTTGTATACCAGAAGGACAAGGTCCTTTCAGAGGTTGCAGAAAAAAGACTGCGGGCCATCAAGGAATTCACCGAATTTGGATCGGGCTTTAAAATCGCCATGAGAGACCTTGAAATAAGGGGTGCTGGAAACCTCCTGGGAGTGGAACAGCACGGAAACATCGAATCAATCGGATATGACTTGTATGTGAAGTACCTTGGTCAGGCGGTCAGAAGGCTGAAGGGTGATGTTGTTCAGGAGAAGCTGGACACCACTGTGGATATAAAGGTTGATGGGTACATCTCAGCAAAATATATCCCCGATGAGGATCAGAAGCTTGAAATCTACAAGAGAATCTCAACAATCGAATCAATGGATGACTACAGGGAGCTTATCGACGAGCTTATCGACAGATATGGGGATTTACCAAAGCCCGTTGAAAACCTGATGAATATTTCCTACATTAGAGGGTTGGCAAGCAGAAACCATATAACAAACATAATTCAGATTGATAGAAAGGTTAGGATTGACTATGAAGGGGTGGACCATATCAGGCTAGAGCTTATCCAGCTGCTAACCGAGAAGTATGGACCTGCCGTATCCTTTGACCTTTCAAACCAGCCCAGCATAACAATAGTCATAAAAGGTGACACCATAAACAGACTGAAGGAACTGTTGGAGTCAATTGACAATTTCGCTCAACTGGGTAATAGTGTATAATGTAAATCAACATAAGAGATAGAGAAAGGATGTTTAAATAAGATGACTAGGAACATAAGATATTTGATTATAGCTTTGATAGCTGCCATGGTTCTTTCAGGATGTTCAACTGAACAGGAAGGAATTGTTGCAAAAGTTGACGGACACGAAATAACCCAGGAGGAGTTTGACAAGGATTTCCAGGTTTATAAGGATCTTTATGAGAGACAGCTTGGAGAAGGAGCCCTTGACCAGGAGGGCATCGATGGCAAGACCATGGGGGAAAGCCTGAAAGAAAGCATTTTGGAGAAGTTGATCATGGAACGTTTGATTCAGGATGACAACGAAAGGAAGGGAATAGAGGTTACAGAAGAGGATCTTCAGAAATATATTGATGAGTATAAGGAGTCAATTGGTGGTGAGGAGAGCTATCAACAGTTCCTTCAATCTAACAGCCTTTCTGAGGAATACTTTGTGGACAATATGGGAAAAGAACTCAGAGGCAGGAAGCACAAGGAGGATTTCCTAAGCGGAATATCCATAAGTGAAGAACAGGCCAGAGAGTATTATGAAGAAAACAAGGATAACCTGATTGAAATAAGCGCCAGTCATATCCTGCTGGGAAGTGAGGCTGAAGCCCTCAGCCTGGCAGAGAGATTGGATGCAGGTGAAGATTTTGCACAGCTTGCAACAACCCAATCACTTGATAGTGTGTCAGCTGTTAATGGGGGTAATCTGGGGTACTTTGGGAAGGGTCAGATGATTCCGGAGTTCGAGGAAGTGGCATTTCAATTGGAGGAAGGCCAGATTAGCAACGTTGTGAAAACTGAGGTTGGATACCACATAATCAAGGTTCAGGACAAGAGGGAAAGCTTCGATGACCTGGAGGAGAAGGTAAACTCACTTATCAAGGAGCAGGAATACTTTGAGTATGTTCAATCCCTAAGGGATGATGCAACAATAAGCACCTATCTTGATTGATGGTTTAGAGGTATCAACAATTCTCTGTATAGAGGAAATTACACAGGAGGATAACAGGAATGTCTAAGGGACACAGCTTTTTAAAAGGGGCAGCGATACTTGGAATGGCAGGAGTGCTTGTCAAGATTCTGGGAGCAATATACAGAATCCCCCTTTCCAACATAATAAAATCAGAAGGATTGGGATATTATCAGACGGCATATCCATTTTATGTGCTGCTGCTAACAATTTCCACTGCAGGGGTTCCAGTGGCCATAGCAAAGCTGGTATCGGAGAAACGTGCTAAAGGTGATTTTGCAGGGGCACACAAGGTCTTCAAGGTTGCCCTGGTGGGTCTTGTGGGACTTGGATTTCTGACATCAATGGTCATCGCATTTGGAGCCAGCTACATTGTAAACTACCTGGGAAATGTGAATGCCTACTACGCGCTGGTTGCGCTTGTCCCCGCCCTGTTCTTTGTGCCTATCATGTCGGCCTTCAGGGGATTTTTCCAGGGAAGACAGAGTATGTTTCCAACAGCCCTATCCCAGATAACAGAACAGCTATTCAGGGTTGTAACAGGTCTGGGACTGACATATCTACTTCTGGACAAAGGAATTCCAATAGCTGCAGGTGGAGCATCCTTCGGGGGGTCCATGGGTGCCATTATGGGCCTTGCAATAATTGTTTTCATATACTTTAAGAGAAGAACGGCGATTATGGAAGAAATAGCAGGGAGCACAATCACCAGAGAATATTCAGTTGGAGAGATTGCAAAGGATCTTCTTCTGATAGCCATACCAATAACAATAGGTGCTGCAATAGCACCTATTATGGATACAATTGACGCAGCTCTTGTCCTCAGGAGATTGCAGTCGATAAATTACACAGCAGCTGAGGCAAATGCACTTTATGGAGAGCTTAAGGGTATGGCTCAGACACTTGTGAACCTCCCCCAGGTATTTTCCATAGCAATTTCCATGAGCCTTGTGCCTGCAATATCAAATGCAAGCGCAAGAAAGTCAAGACAGGAGACCAGTGACCTTATATCTAGCGGAATCAGAATGACCCTGCTGATAGGTCTACCTTCGGCAATCGGTCTTTTTGTTCTATCAACGCCAATAGTGGCCCTTTTGTATTACAACAATCCACCGGAAGCCATTGCAAGCGTTGGAAATATTTTGGCATACCTATCACTGGGAGTAATTTTTTTGACTCTTGTCCAGGCGCTAACAGCAATACTGCAGGGACTCGGGAAACCATTTGTTCCAGTGAAGAACCTGTTTATAGGGGCGGTGGCAAAGATTATACTGACATATGTTTTGACGGGAATACCGGCCATAAATGTAAAGGGAGCGGCAATAAGCACCGTGGCAGCCTATGCAATCGCATCAACATTGAATCTGTTGTATGTAATATATGTGGCAAAAGCAAAGCTTAACCTTCGTTCCATACTTATGAAGCCTTTGATTTCGGCAGTTGGAATGGGAATAATTGCAAGGGTTTCATACATGGTCCTTGCAGGACCGATTGGAGGGAGACCTGCCACCCTGGTAGCGGTACTGCTTGGAGTTGTGGCATACGGGGTATTGCTTCTTCTGACAGGAACACTAACAGATGAAGACCTGGATTTGATTCCAAAAGGTGACAAGTTCCGAAAGCTTGTAAAGAGATTTGATAAATGGTCTTAAAGGAGAGTAATATATGAACAAAATATTTGTTATAGGCCTTGGGCCCGGAAATATTGATGACCTGACCCTTGGAGCAATAAGAAGGATGGAAAGCGGGAATCCCAATTTTCTAAGAACTGAAAAACACCCTTCTGTTCAGTACATGAGGGAAAATGAGATAGAATTCACTGCATTTGACCATATTTATGACCAGGAGGATTCCTTCGAAGGTGTCTATGAAAACATTGTTTCGAATCTTCTGGATGCTGCAAGGGAATATGGAGTGATCAACTACTTTGTTCCTGGGAATCCAATGGTTGCCGAGAACACGGTCAGAATGCTCCTTGACCAAGATGAATGTCAAATCCAGATGGTCTCTGGTATGAGCTTCATTGAGCCCTTGCTTGAAATTGCTCATGCTGACCCTGTTGAAGGCCTCAAGGTTCTTGATGGAATAGGTCTTGAAGGCTTCCAGGTGGACATAAACTCCCACCAGATATTTACACAGGTGTACAACAATAGGGTTATGTCTGAGGTAAAATTGGTGCTGATGGATATCTACCCTGATGATTATAGGGTGATCCTGGTTCACAACGGTGGGATGGGAGATAGTGAAATAGTAGAGAGAGTGCCCCTGCACCAGATTGACAGAAGTGAGAATATTGGGCCCCTGACAAGCCTTTTTGTACCACGACTTGATAAGAGCAAGCTGGGAATCCATGACTTCAGCGACATTCAGAGGATCATGAGAAGATTGAGGGCTGAGGACGGATGCCCCTGGGACAGAGACCAGGATCACCTGAGCATAAGAGGAGCAGTTCTTGAGGAAGCCTATGAATTGGTAGAGGCTCTGGAGGAGGATGACCCAGACCATATAGTGGAAGAATTGGGAGATTTACTGCTTCAGGTGGTTTTCCACACTCAAATTGGACATGAGAATGGGGATTTCAACCCGATTCAGGTGACAAGTTCCCTCGCAAACAAGTTAATTACACGACATCCGCACGTTTTTTTTGAAAAAAATGTGGATAATTCTGAGGAAGTAGTATATAATTGGAATAAGATAAAGTATGCAAACAGGAATATTACTACACTTTCAGAGAGGTTAAGGAATATTCCACGTCTGCCGGCACTTTTGAGAAGCTTCAAGGTCCAGGAGAAAGCAGCGGATGTTGGCTTCGACTGGGACGTGGTAGATGGACCATCGGACAAGGTGGCAGAGGAGCTGGCAGAAGTACTTGAAGCCGCTTCGGTACACGGTCCTGGCAGTCTTGCTGTTGAAAGTGAAATGGGAGATTTGTTGTTTGCTGCTGTTAACCTATCCAGATTTCTAGAAGTCAATCCCGAGGTTGCATTGGGTAGAACCATTGAAAAATTCACAAAAAGATTAGAGGAAATGGAGTACATGGCTGATAGAATGGGTATAGTTATGGAAGAAATGACCTTGGAGGAATTGGATAGCCTCTGGGATGAGGTCAAGCTCCATGAAAATGGGGAAGACCAGGACTGATTAAGTTTAGTATTTCTAGAAAATAAAAAACAAGGAGGAATTATTAATGAACAAAGCAGAATTAATTGCAAGCATCGCGGAGAAAAGTAATCTTACCAAGAAGGATGCAGAGGCAGCTTTAAACGCATTCATGGGATCAGTAGAGGAATCATTGGCAGCAGGAAACAAAGTACAATTGGTAGGATTCGGAACTTTCGAGGTTAGAGAAAGAAAAGCCAGAGAAGGTAGAAACCCAAGAAACCCTGAAGAAGTCATTAAAATTCCAGCATCAAAGGCACCTGTATTCAAGGCAGGAAAAGCGCTTAAAGAAAGCGTAAACGTAAAAAAAGGTAAGAAGAAATAAAACAAGCGGGAAATCAGGTCTTTGACCTGATTTTTTTTGTGAGGAGGAGAGAATTCAATGAGGTTGGACAAATATCTGAAGACCGCGAGGATAATAAAGAGAAGAACCATCGCAAAGGAAGCTTGTGACCAGGGGAAGGTCACAATTAACGGCAAGGTTGCAAAGGCTGGGGACAATGTTAGTGTTGGAGACAAGCTTACTCTTAGCTTCGGTAGCGGGCAAATGAACATTGAGGTTCTACAGACTAAGGAAAATGTAAGAAAGGATGAAGCTCATGAGCTTTACAAATCCTTGGACTGATTAAAAGTAGCTTGAAAAATCTTCTAAATAGTGACATAATAAAGGAGTATGGAGGCGTTTGAAAAGGTGGTGCTAATATGTCCGACAAAAGAACAATAAAGAGAAAGGGAATTAGGATTTTCCATGTCCTTCTGATTATTCTTGTTGTTTATGTGGGATTTGTTATGAATCATCAGAGAAAGCTTATGAACAATCTCCAGGATCGAAGGGCTACAGTGGAGACTCAGATAACCAGCCTTGAGAGGGAAATCAAGCTTCTCAATGATGAAATTGGGAAAAGTGGAACCCTTGAATTTATAGAAAAGGTTGCAAGAGATGACCTTGGCATGGTTAAGCCAAGGGAAATTATCTATGTGGACAAAAGCCTGGGAGGAAATGATACACTGGATATTTTTAAGAATGATAACTGATTGACAGGGGTCACCCAGTAATATATACTTGACATATATTAAAAATTTTAAGGAGGAGTAATTTGTCTATGTCCGTTTCAGTTGGAGAGATCGTTGAGGGTACAGTAACAGGAATTACAAATTTTGGAGCTTTTGTGCAATTGCCAGAGGGGAAGAGTGGACTGGTACATATATCAGAGGTATCCCACGACTACGTAGAAAAAGTATCTGATTACCTGAAGAAGGATCAGAAAATAAAAGTGAAGGTTTTATCCATTTCAGCAGACGGGAAAATCAGTCTTTCTGTTAGACAGGCAAAGCCTAAGACAAGTAAGCCAGTGGAAATCGATTGGGCAAAATCGGATGACAGGCAAAAGAACATGTCCTTTGAAGATATGTTGAACAGTTATCTGAAGGATAGCAGCGAAAAGATGGATCAGATCAAAACCAAAGATGGCAGAAAAAGCTCTGGCATGAGAGGCAAAAAAGCCAGTAACAACGATTAATAAAAACCGGGTTTTCCGGTTTTTTCTGTTTTTAGGTTGATGTTTGAACAATTTGGCCATAGGGTGATAATATGATTGAAGCCGTAAGAAGCAATGTTGAAAAGTACAAATTGCTGGAAAATACAGGTACCGTACTGGCAGCCGTTTCCGGGGGACCGGATTCAATGGCAATGCTGTATTGTCTTTACCAGCTCAGGGAAAAGCTTGGATTCAAACTCCTGGTCGCCCATGTAAACCATGGGGTAAGAGGAGACCTGGCCAAGAGAGACCAGGATTTCGTCCAAGAGATTTCACAGGAGCTTGGACTTGACTATTATACCACCAATGTTGATATGGTATCATATGGCAGGGAGCATGGAATGACGGCTGAAGAGGCTGGACGCTTGCTCAGGTATGGCTTTTTCAGGGATGTGCTAAAGAGCCAGGGAGGCGGCAGAATCGCCATTGCCCACAATAAGAACGACCAGGCTGAAACAGTCCTGCACAGGATAATTAGGGGGACAGGTCTTGATGGGATCAGGGCAATGTCCATGATCAGCGGAGACATTATCCGCCCCTTGCTGAACATCTCAAGAGATGAAATAGAAGGATTTATTGAAAAAAACAATATACCTTCTGTTGAGGATCACACAAATCTTCAGACAGTATACACCAGAAACAAGATAAGGTTGGAGCTGTTGCCATATCTAAGGGATAATTTTAATCCCAACATTATAGATTCGCTATACAGGCTCTCAGAAATAGCACAGCTTGATCTGGAGGTACTGGATAATGAGATTGAGAAAAAGTATAATTTATTAGTGAAAAATAGAACAAACAATAGTATAATCTTTAGAGGCGACGAATTCCTCAAAGAAGATGAAGGCTCTGCCAGGAGACTGGTCAGAAGGGCTATTTTGGATTTGATAGGGGATTTGAATGGCTTTGGAGAAGTACACATCCAAAGTGCCACAGGGCTGTTTTCAAGTGGAGAAACAGGTAAATCAGTGGATTTGGGAAGAAATATCGTTGCTGAAGTCTCGTATGACGACCTTATCATTAAGGTTGTTCAGGTGAATGAGATCAAGCTTCAAAGCAGGACTCTGAATCTTGGCAGGAATATTTTACCTGACTGGGGGCTCTTGATTAAAGTTGAGGAGTCGGACAATAGGGTATATAAAACCCATGAATCCATAGTTGCTGTGGACAAGGACAAAATTCACGGTGACATCATTGTAAGGCAAAGGAGAAATGGTGATAGAATAAGACCTTTGGGGATGGATGGAAGCAAGAAGGTCAAGGATCTGTTTATCGACAACAAGATTCCCAGGGAGAAAAGGGAAAAAATTCCCGTATTCGCTGATGAAAAGGGTATAATATGGATTCCAGGGAACGCAGTTGGCAGAGATTACAGGATTGAACCGGATTCCAAGAGGATCCTTGTAATTACCATTGATAGAATTGAAGAGGAAAAGAATTGACTGGGAGGAAAATGATTTGAACAATCCAATTAAGGAGGTTCTTCTTACAGAGGAAGAAATTGATGAGAGAGTTGAAGAGCTGGCAAAGGAAATTTCAGAGGAATACAGAGGGAAGGATTTGCTGGTTGTAGGAATACTTAAGGGTGCTGTCATATTTTTATCTGATCTTGTGAAGAGGCTGGAATTTCCGGTTATGCTTGACTTTATGGCAGTATCAAGCTACGGGAAATCAAGTGTTTCAACCGGTGAGGTTAGGATACTCAAAGACCTTGATTACAGCGTGGAAGGAAAGGATATACTTATTGTAGAGGATATCATCGACACAGGTCTGACCTTGAACTACCTGAAGGATATTTTGGGTAAGAGGGGAGCTAATAGCGTTAAGATATGCACCTTGCTGGACAAGCCGGAAAGAAGGACGATTGGTGTGGACATAGATTTTATGGGATTCGAAATACCTGATGAATTTGTGGTTGGATATGGTTTGGACTACAATGAACAATATAGAAACTATCCTTTCGTGGGAGCCTTGAAGGAAGAGGTATACAAATAATCCATTGATTGATTCGAAGCCTATGCTATGTTATAATCAATGAATATTATCCACTGGAAGAGATGGAGGGAGGACTAGGTTTGAAACGATTTTTTAAGGGCATCAGCATATACCTGTTGATAGTTTTACTTATAATGTTCAGCGTCAGGATGTTTGGGACAGAGGTAGAGCAGGTAACAGAGCTGGATTTCACAGAACTGGTGTCAAGAATTAATGAAGGAAGCATCACAAGAATAACTTCAATCGGCAATACGGTTGAGGGAGAGCTGGAGGATGGAAGGAAATTTTCTGGAATACTCCCTGAGGAAGCCAGACTCACATTCTACCACGACTATGTAAAAGAGTTGGTGGACAATGAGCAGATAACGTACTCTGCTGAACAGGTTCCCGAAACACCTTGGTATATAAATATGTTGCCTACAATTATGATACTGGTAGTATTCGCAGTTTTCTGGTTTGTTTTCATGCAACAATCCCAAGGCGGCGGAGGCGGCGGAAAGGTAATGTCCTTTGGAAAGAGCAAGGCCAAGCTTGTTAAGCTTGAAGAGGGCAAGCTGGTTAGCTTTGACGAGGTTGCTGGCCTAGAGGAAGAGAAGGAGGAGCTGCAGGAAATTGTAGACTTCCTGAGCAATCCTAAGAAATACATCGAAATCGGAGCTAGAATTCCAACAGGAGTCCTGATGGTAGGACCTCCGGGAACAGGTAAAACCTATTTGAGCAAGGCGGTAGCAGGCGAAGCAGGGGTTCCTTTCTTCACAATATCCGGTTCAGACTTCGTAGAAATGTTTGTCGGAGTAGGTGCAAGCCGTGTAAGGGATTTGTTCGAGCAGGCCAAAAAGAATTCACCATGTATAGTGTTTATAGATGAGATCGATGCAGTTGGTCGAAGAAGAGGCGCAGGTCTTGGCGGAGGCCACGACGAGAGGGAGCAGACACTTAACCAGCTTCTTGTAGAGATGGACGGATTTGCAAAGAATGAAGGAATAATTGTAATGGCTGCAACCAATAGGGCGGACATTCTTGACCCCGCACTTTTAAGGCCAGGCAGATTTGACAGAACAATATATGTAGGGCTTCCAGACATCAGGGGAAGAGAAGCTATACTGAAGGTTCATACAAGGAAAAAGCCTCTTGAGGAGGATGTTGACCTGGGTGTAGTTGCAAAAAGAACACCAGGATTCACACCTGCAGACCTTGAGAACCTTGTAAACGAGGCGGCCTTGCTGACAGCCAGGTTCAATCTTAAAAAGATACCAATGCATCTAATTGAAGAGGCATCAATCAAGGTTCAGGCAGGACCAGAGAAGAAGAGTAGAGTCATAAGTCCACATGAAAAGAAGCTTACAGCTTTTCATGAGGCAGGGCATGCTTTGACTGCAAGGCTTTTGCCAGGTAGCGACCCGGTACATCTTGTAACCATAATTCCAAGAGGTATGGCTGGAGGATTCACTGCATATATCCCTGATGAGGATAGAAATTACCTCACCAAGAATCAAATGCAGGACAAGCTGGTAATACTGCTGGGTGGAAGGGTTACAGAAGCACTTGTCCTTGAGGACATTAGTACTGGAGCCCAAAACGACATTGAAAGGGCAACCAAGCTGGCACGTTCAATGGTAACCCATTACGGTATGAGCGAGGTCCTTGGACCAATGACCTATGGTACGGATGAAGAGGAAGTATTTGTTGGAAGAGATCTTAACAGATCCAGGAACTATAGTGAGGATGTAGCCGCAGCTATAGACAAGGAGATGAGAAAGATAATAGATACAGCTTACCACAGGGCAGAGTCATTATTAAAAGAGAATATGGATGTACTTCACAGAATTGCAGAAGCGTTACTTGAAAAAGAAACTATAGATGCAAAGGAGTTTGAGGAGATTTTCCAAGGAAATTAATGCAGGACCCCATTGTTGGGGGCCTGCTTTTCCCATGTCTTGACAAAAAAATGCAATTTTACATGCATTATTCAAAATAATTGAATTTTATATTGCAAAATTGCAATAACTTCTAATATAATAGGGTTTATAGAAGGTACCAATACGAGGAGGTAAAATGATGTACGATGAAAAGAAGCTAGAGCAGATTAAATCGTCTTTTGTGGACTGGGATGAAAACAAAGTCGGAAAGCAGCTTAGCAAGAATCCTGAAAGAAAGGAAACCTTTACAACTGGTTCAGACAAAAAGGTTGAAAGGCTTTACACACCAATTGACACAGCTGAGATGGATTATGAAAGGGATCTTGGATATCCTGGAGAGTATCCGTACACAAGAGGTGTACAGCCAACCATGTACAGAGGAAGATTCTGGACAATGAGACAGTATGCAGGTTTTGCAACTGCAGAGGAGTCCAACAAGAGATACAAGTATCTTCTTGAGCAGGGACAGACTGGACTTAGCGTTGCATTTGACCTTCCAACCCAGATAGGCTATGACTCAGATCATGGGTTATCCGAGGGAGAGGTTGGAAAAGTAGGGGTTGCAATTGATTCCCTGAGGGATATGGAAATTTTGTTTGATGGAATACCATTGGACAAGGTCAGTACGTCTATGACAATAAATGCTCCTGCAAGCGTTTTACTTGCAATGTATATTGCAGTGGCGGAAAAGCAGGGCGTATCTCCAGACCAACTAAGAGGTACCATTCAAAATGACATTCTAAAAGAGTATATTGCAAGAGGAACATATATTTTCCCGGTTGAGGAATCAATGAGGCTTATTACAAACATCTTTGAGTATTGCTCAAAGGAAGTTCCAAAATGGAATACAATAAGCATAAGTGGTTACCACATAAGAGAGGCTGGTTCAACGGCTGCTCAGGAAGTTGCATTCACACTGGCAGATGGTATAGCCTATGTTGATGCTGCAATCAAGGCAGGACTTGATGTTGACGATTTCGCACCTAGACTTTCCTTCTTCTTCAACGCTCACAATGACCTTCTTGAAGAGGTCTCAAAATACAGGGCTGCGAGAAGGCTATGGGCAAGAATCATGAAGGAAAGATTTGGAGCCAAGAAGGAAAAGTCACTTCAGTTGAAGTTCCACACTCAAACTGCGGGATCCACACTTACTGCACAACAGCCTGACAACAACATAGTGAGGGTTGCAATCCAGACCCTGGCGGCAGTTCTTGGAGGAACACAGTCACTTCATACCAACTCAAGGGATGAGGCATTGGCTCTTCCAACAGAGGATTCAGTAAGGATTGCCCTGAGAACACAGCAGATTGTGGCACACGAGTCAGGAGTAACTGAAACGGTTGACCCACTTGCAGGATCATACTATATCGAAAGCCTAACAAACGACATTGAAAAGGAAGCAATGGATTACATTGAAAAGATAGATAATCTTGGCGGTGCACCAAAGGCCATTGAAAAAGGATTTATCCAGAAGGAGATTCAGAATTCTGCCTACAAGTACCAGATGCAGGTTGAAGAGCAGGAAAGAATCGTAGTCGGAGTGAATAAATTCAGAATCGAGGAAAAGGACAAGAAAGAGCTACTAAAGGTAGATCCGCACGTTGAGCTTCTACAGAAGAAGAAGATAGAAAAGCTTAAGAGTACAAGAGATAATGAAAAGGTTGAGGAAGCACTTGAAGTCCTTAAAGCAAAGGCCGAAACAGATGAAAACCTTATGCCGTTCATAATCGACGCAGTCAAGGAATACGCAACATTGGGAGAAGTCTGTGGAGTTCTTAGAGAAGTTTTCGGAGAATATGAACAGTCTGTAATACTATAGTTATGAGGAGGAAATAAAATGGATAAACCCATTAGAGTACTTGTTGCAAAGCCAGGCCTGGATGGTCACGACAGGGGTGCAAAGGTTATAGCCAGAGCCTTAAGAGATGCAGGAATGGAAGTTATTTATACAGGTCTTAGACAGACGCCGGAACAAATAGTTGCTGCAGCTGTTCAGGAGGATGTTGATGTAGTGGCGATGAGCATTCTTTCAGGAGCCCACAACCACCTTTTCCCCAAGGTAGTAAGACTGCTAAGGGAAGAAGGGATCGAGGATGTTCTTGTTCTTGGAGGAGGAGTAATCCCAGAGGATGATATACCTGGACTTGTGGAAGCTGGAGTTGAGGGAATATTTACGCCTGGAACACCAACCAAGGAAGTAATAGCATTCATTAAGGAAAACATTAAGAAGAAATAGGTGGTGTTTTAATTGAATATTGAAGAAAGGCTGCTTAAAGGTGACAAAAGAGCCTGTGCACGCCTTATATCCCTCCTTGAGAACAACGATGAAAAGGCTGTGGATATCATAAAGAGACAGTATCACAAAACCGGTAACGCTTATGTAATTGGAGTTACCGGTTCTCCAGGAAGTGGGAAATCAACACTTACAGACAGACTTACCAAGGAGCTGAGAGCAGAGGGCAAAAAGGTTGGAATCCTTGCAGTTGATCCAACAAGTCCCTTCAGTGGAGGAGCAATCCTGGGAGACAGAATAAGAATGTCTGACCTAGCCCTGGATAAGGATGTTTTCATAAGGAGCATGGGTACAAGAGGATATCTGGGTGGAGTTTCAAAGGCCACCTGGGGAGCGGTAAAGGCACTTGACATATACGGCTGTGACTATATTTTCATAGAGACCGTTGGAGTGGGTCAATCAGAGGTGGATATTGTCAAAATGGCAGACACCGTCCTAATGGTCATGATTCCCAATATGGGAGATGACATACAGGCTATCAAGGCAGGAATAATGGAAATTGCAGATGTTTTTGCCATCAACAAGTCAGACCTTGACGGTGCTGACAAGACAAAGCTTGAAATCGAAATGAATCTTGACCTGAATGAAAAAAGTGACTACAGACCACCGGTTGAAAAGGTATCTGCCATAAAAAACGAGGATATCGACGTTTTGCTTCAAAAGGTAAGAGATCATGAGAACTACCTTAAGGAGACCGGGAAGCTTCATGAAAGAAGAAGAAGGAACCTAAAGGTTGAGATAGTTCAGCTTGTGGAGGAAGAGCTTTTAAAGATGATTATGCAAAAAGCCCTTGAAGGGGACCTTCTTGAGGAGCTATCCCACCAGGTGGAGAAGAGGACCCAGGACCCATACACCGCTAAGGAAAAGATAATTTCCCTTATAAGGGAGTAGAGAAAGAGGAGGAAATTCCGTGGTAACAAAAATTGATCACATTGGAATAGCAGTGAAGAATCTTGACGAAACACTTAAATTCTATGAAGATGTAATGGGAATTAAATGCACAAGCAAGGAAGAGGTAGAGGAGCAAAAGGTTAGAGTTGCATTTTTACCTGTTGGAGATTCAGAGGTGGAGCTTCTTGAATCCACAACTGAGGATGGGCCCATCGCCAGATTCATTGAAAAGAAGGGCGAAGGAATCCAGCACATAGCATTCAAGGTTGACAACATAGAAGAGGCCATAAAGGATCTTCAGGAAAAGGGAGTAAGATTAATTGATGAGAAGCCTAGATACGGAGCAGGCGGAGCTAGAATTGCTTTTCTTCACCCAAAATCAACATCCGGCGTTCTTATAGAAATCAGCGAAAGAGATTAAGTAC
>NZ_JBJXRK010000070.1:0-1354 GCF_046224405.1 Gudongella ferriphila
GACTCATTGTAAAATGAAATTGAACTAATATAAAAAGCCCATAGATGACTATCTGTGTTATGATTTAATCACCACAAAAAAATCTGACACGGAGGATAATCACTATGGACTACCCTAATAATACCACTGATTCGATGATAAACAAACACCTAAGCTACGAGGAGCGAATGTTTATTCAACTTCGTCTACAAGATGGCTTTACCCCCTACAAGATAGCAAAACAGCTTGGCAGGGCACAAAACACCATTCTAAATGAAATCAGAAGGGGTACCACGACACAAATAGTTGCCAAAAAGAAAGTTGATGTATACCTGGCTTCCACAGGCAAAGCAGTCTATGACAACAATCGCAAGAACTCCTGTAAGCCCTTTAAAAGGCTTGAATGCAGCACATTCATAGACTATGCCACCAAAATGATAAAAGAAGGTAAGTGGTCTCCTGACACATGCGTTGGTCGTGCTCTGAAATCCGGAAAGTTCAAACGTTCTGAAATGGTATGCACCAAGACCCTGTATAATTACATTGACCTTGGACTTATGAGCGTTAAGAACTCCGACTTACCTCTTAAGCTTCAATACAACACAAAATCAAAACGCACTCGCAAGAATAAGAGGAAACTTGGCAACAGTATAGAACTACGACCAAAGTCCGTTGATTTGCGCAAGGAATTCGGGCACTGGGAGATAGACACTGTAATAGGTAAAAAGTCCAATGGCGAAGAAGTCTTGCTGACCATAGTTGAAAGGCAGACCCGAAACGCCATTATACGAAAGATTCCATCAAAAACAGCTGATGCAGTATCCAAGGAGTTCAAGAAGATACAAACATTTTTCGGTGTCAGGTTCAGCAAGGTGTTTAAGACCATAACCTCCGATAATGGATCAGAGTTCTCAGAGCTACATGAACTGGAGTCTATAAGCTCTACAAAGGTCTACTTCACCCATCCCTACTCTTCATTTGAGCGAGGGACCAACGAAAGGCACAATGGGCTGATACGTCGCTTCATCCCAAAAGGGAAAAGCATAAATGACTATGCTGATGAAGACATTTCCTTTATAGAAGAATGGATGAACTCATTACCCAGAAAGATCCTTGGATACAATACACCAGAGGAGCTCTTTGAGGACGAACTGGATGCAATATATGCATCATAGCAGAAGCCATCGAGTTTTCATGTAGGCCTTTACGGCATCGAGTGCCGAAAGGCCAACTTAGAGTATACGATGCTAAAGGTTGTCAAGGTCGGGTAGTATTTTCGATGAAAATCTCCACCCTTCCCATGACAAATCAATCATAATACAGTACAAGATCTGTTAGGCATGAAAATTAGTTCAATTTGTTATTGCAATTTATC
>NZ_JBJXRK010000071.1:0-1200 GCF_046224405.1 Gudongella ferriphila
CCACAGCTTCGGTATCGAATTTAAGCCCCGGAAATCTTCGGCGCAAGGTCACTTGACCAGTGAGCTATTACGCACTCTTTAAATGTATGGCTGCTTCTAAGCCAACATCCTGGTTGTCTGTGTAACCTCACATCCTTTACCACTTAATTCGAATTTTGGGACCTTAGCTGGTGATCTGGGCTGTTTCCCTTTCGACTATGAAGCTTATCCCACACAGTCTGACTCCCAAGTATATGAGTATGGCATTCGGAGTTTGATAGGTTTTGGTAACGCTATGCGCCCCTAGACCATTCAGTGCTCTACCTCCATCTCACTCTATCTTGAGGCTAGCCCTAAAGCTATTTCGAGGAGAACCAGCTATCTCCGGGTTCGATTGGCTTTTCACCCCTATCCACAGGTCATCCCATAGCTTTTAAACGCTACCGGGTTCGAGCCTCCATTTCATTTTACTGAAACTTCACTCTGCCCATGGATAGGTCACCCGGTTTCGGGTCTATGACAGACAACTTATCGCCCTATTAAGACTCGGTTTCCCTACGGCTCCATGACTTAATCACTTAACCTTGCTGCCTATCATAACTCGCTGGCCCGTTCTACAAAAAGTACGCGGTCACACTTTTAACGTGCTTCCACTGCTTGTAAGCATAGGGTTTCAGGTTCTATTTCACTCCCCTCCCGGGGTTCTTTTCGCCTTTCCCTCACGGTACTGTTCTCTATCGGTCACCAAGTAGTATTTAGCCTTGGGAGGTGGTCCTCCCTGCTTCCCACGGGATTTCTCGTGTCCCGTGGTACTCTGGATCATGACCTGGTGCTTATGGGTTTCGCCTACAGGACTATCACCCTGTCTCGTGGAGCTTCCCAGCTCTCTTCAGCTACCTATTTGCACATCCTTTGTCATGTCCTCAACCCCATACAAGTATGGTTTGGGCTCTTTCCCGTTCGCTCGCCGCTACTTAGGAAATCGAATTTTTTCTTTCTCTTCCTCAGGGTACTTAGATGTTTCAGTTCCCCTGGTCTTCCTCTCATAACTTATTTTATTGGGTTATGAGTGCTTGAGGGTTGCTCAAGCGGGTTTCCCCATTCGGAAATCTCCGGATCAAAGTCTATTTGCGACTCCCCGAAGCATATCGGTGCTTATCCCGTCCTTCATCGGCTCTTGGTGCCAAGGCATTCGCCCTATGCTCTTAATAACTTGACCTA
>NZ_JBJXRK010000072.1:0-1195 GCF_046224405.1 Gudongella ferriphila
AAAGTATAAAGTATCTTATCAGCAGATTTACAGCTGGGTTAAGAAATATGAGAATAATGGCATAGATGGGCTTATCGACAAACGTGGGAAGAAGAAAACTCTGGAAGAGATGACAGAAGTCGAACGCTTAAGAGCTACAAACAAGTTGCTTCAATCTGAAATCGAACAAAAATCTATGGAGATCGATCTATTAAAAAAGCTCGAAGAACTGGAAAGGAGGCGACGCTGAGCGGGGTACGTCAAGAATCTCTATATAAGGCTATAAAAGAACTGAATGAAGAAAAAAGCTACCCTATAGAAAGACTATGTAAAATCCTAAGTCTTAACAGGTCTTCGTACTATAAGTGGCTTAGAAGAAGCAAGAGCGGAAGAGAAATAGAGAATGAGGATATCACACACAAGCTAGCATATCTATATGCAAAGTATAATGGTATCTATGGTTACAGGAGGCTTAGGGATGAGCTGGAAGAACAGTTTGGAATAGTCTGCAGTGAAGGCCGTATTTACCGCCTGACAAGCCTGGTTGGATTGAAGTCAGTAATACGACGAAAGCGACCAAAGTATCAGCGCTCAACTCCTGAAATCACAGCTGAAAATATACTCAATCGTGACTTTAGGGCAGAGAAACTGAATGAAAAGTGGCTAACTGATGTGACGGAACTGAAATATGGAAATGGTCAGAAACTTTATCTCAGTGCAATCCTTGACCTCAAGGACAAGAGTATAGTCTCCTTTTCCATAGGTTCCAGCAATAACAACAAGCTGGTTTTCGACACATTTGATTTGGCTGTTGAAAAGTATCCTGATGCAAAACCACTATTTCATAGCGACAGAGGTTTTCAATATACCAGTAAACAGTTCAGACACAAACTCGATGAAGCTGGTATGGTCCAGAGTATGTCTCGGGTAGGTCGATGTATTGATAATGGTCCCATGGAAGGCTTTTGGGGGATTATCAAGTGCGAAATGTACTATCTGAACCAGTTCCGTACCTATCATGAGTTACAGGATTCAATAAGTGAGTATATTCATTTTTATAATTATGAACGCAGACAAAGAAAACTCAATATACTACCCCCTATGTCCTATCGTTCGATCCTTGAAAATGCTGCATAGAAAAAGAGTCCCACCAAAATGATGGAACTCAACAATTATTTTTGTTATTTATACTGTCTACTTGACTTATAGCAGATCA
>NZ_JBJXRK010000073.1:0-1186 GCF_046224405.1 Gudongella ferriphila
TCAGGCACAATCGGAGTAAGCGCACAAAACAGCGCCTACTCCTTTTTATTTTGCAAAGTGAGAACAACACAGAAATTTATGATTCATAAATTTCTGTGATACGGAGACACCAGCTACAGCTGCCAATCCCGCCTCCAACTCATCTATCCCCCTCTTCTTCACATTCTCAGGCTGGCGCAATGCGCCGATCCGCCTTCTCAATTTCTCTTTCCGCCACTTAAGAGCAGGATTATATATTCCAATAATCGGGGTATGCTCAATCAGACTAATTTAGCGATTGTTTATCATGTTTCACGCAAAATGGCCATTTCCTTCGCAGAGAATTTATATTTTTTAAAAAGTCTATATTTACACATTTTAAAGAGCAACAAAAAAGAAGCCTTTCATAAAGCTTCTATTTTTATTCATTTTCAATTTTGATGCACATAAAATAAAAGATGCGACTTACTCTACTATTTTGAAATCAGCATAGTAATTGAGAGTATCAAGAATTCCACCTGTACTTCTATAGTCCATAATTTCTTTGCCAATTCTATAATTGCCGATAGAAAGTTCACCATATAGCCATTCCCAACCTACTTCCCATTCCGTTATATCATTCATATTTATAATGTAAGCCTCGTCTGTCCATCCAACATCTTGTGCAGAGGAAAGTATCTCAACAGGGACCCATTCATCTTCAACATGCTTATCCAACCAATAGTAGCTTCCTGTTTGTAAATCTCCTTTTGGATTTCCTCCATACTGACTGAATGATAATGTTAACCCTGTGGGTGATATGTTAGTTGCAGTTAATTCTAACCCCCAATAATCTCTTTTGTCATACCTTACCCATTCCGAGGGTAAACTTACTACAACATACTCTCCTTCATAATCATTAATCTTTGCATATTTTGCGTTTGGAGCTGGGACATTTATTTCACCTTCGTTTGAAGGTAGTTCAGTACCCTTAACTACTGAAGTTACTGTCTTAATTTCGCTTTCATCAGGTTCTATAGGTCTCTCTTCACCAGTTGAAAAGTATAACTCACCATCCACCATTATTGATGGAGGCATTGTATTTGGTATTTCAGGAGTAGCTTCTTCAGTACCACATCCAATAAATGAAAACATTATAAAGATTGAAATAACTATTAATGTAAATCTTTTCATTCAAACCTCTCCTTAAAATAACGCATTTTAATAC
>NZ_JBJXRK010000074.1:0-1051 GCF_046224405.1 Gudongella ferriphila
CCTTTTGAATGCGTGGAAGCATAACTGTGTCAAAATATTCACCCATTTCAACAAGTATATATTTCCTATTCCCTTGATCTTCTCTATTTAAATCAATTACAACATGTGCAGTTGTACCTGAGCCTGCAAAAAAGTCAAGTACAATTGAATCTTTATTCGTTGTTCCATCAACTAATCTATCTATCAATTTCAATGGTTTCTTGCCATTCTTAAAAACCACACTACCTTCAGCTTCTAATCCTGTAGTAGAAATATCACTCCAAAAATCTCCTGGATGTTGAGCTAAATTATCTATAGCAAAAATAATTTGAACCCTTGGACTTGTTGATTCCTCGTTAAAGGAAGCATCTATAAAATATGGTATTTTATCTCTTGAAGACAAACTACAAAAAATATTATGGTCTGGATAATAATCCCTATTATTCAAAGCTATTTGCTTTACTGATGTGCTTGCCGCAGTCCTAGCTATCCTATAAGAGTTTTCAAGCAACCAAGTCTTTTTTTCACTATCAAGAATATTTTCTTCTTTCAACTTTTCACCAACACTTATAATGTTCCATTTAGAACAGATTTTATTTATTTTTTCCAATTCAGCATCGTCAATAATATCATTAGAAGTTAAAGTTTTAATCTCCTCATAATCTTCTTTTGTCATTCCACTGATAAATTTATTATATTCGTCATCCCATTCTTCTTTTTGAATATACTTAAAGTTAACTCCTTTTAATATTTTCTCTTTTGAGTTAATAACAACATATTCCTTATATTTTGGTATTTTTCCAAGAGCTTTTACTGACGACATTTTTACACCAGAAGCTTCAGACATTTTAACAGCAATTTTTTTTGTACTATTGAACATTTCTTTGCACATCAGTGTGAGTACATTTTCCTCTTTATCATCAATGCTAATGCTCGTTTTCCCACTTGATTTCATTAAATTGTTTGAATAGTCTAACCTATCAAACATCATTGACATCCAACTGCTCTCTTCATAGCCATCCTTATATATAAATCCATCACTACCTGTATTGTAAGGTGGATCAATATAAAC
>NZ_JBJXRK010000075.1:0-1485 GCF_046224405.1 Gudongella ferriphila
AGAGTTTGATCCTGGCTCAGGACGAACGCTGGCGGCGTGCCTAACACATGCAAGTCGAGCGAAGTGATTTTCGATGAARTTTTCGGATGGAATCTTAAATCATCTTAGCGGCGGACGGGTGAGTAACGCGTGAGAAACCTGCCTTTCACAAAGGGATAGCCTCGGGAAACTGGGATTAATACCTTATGACACTTTAACCTCGCATGGGGAATAAGTTAAAGCGTAAAGCGGTGGAAGATGGTCTCGCGTCCTATTAGCTAGTTGGTGAGGTAACGGCTCACCAAGGCGACGATAGGTAGCCGGCCTGAGAGGGTGAACGGCCACACTGGAACTGAGACACGGTCCAGACTCCTACGGGAGGCAGCAGTGGGGAATATTGCACAATGGAGGAAACTCTGATGCAGCGACGCCGCGTGAATGATGAAGGCCTTCGGGTCGTAAAATTCTGTCCTTGGGGAAGATAATGACGGTACCCAAGGAGGAAGCCCCGGCTAACTACGTGCCAGCAGCCGCGGTAATACGTAGGGGGCGAGCGTTGTCCGGAATTATTGGGCGTAAAGGGTTCGCAGGCGGTCTGATAAGTCAGATGTGAAAGGCAATGGCTCAACCATTGTAAGCATTTGAAACTGTCAGACTTGAGTTAAGGAGAGGAAAGTGGAATTCCTAGTGTAGCGGTGAAATGCGTAGATATTAGGAGGAATACCAGTGGCGAAGGCGACTTTCTGGACTTATACTGACGCTGAGGAACGAAAGCGTGGGGAGCAAACAGGATTAGATACCCTGGTAGTCCACGCCGTACACGATGAGTGCTAGGTGTTGGGGGTCAAACCTCGGTGCCGCAGCTAACGCATTAAGCACTCCGCCTGGGGAGTACGTACGCAAGTATGATACTCAAAGGAATTGACGGGGACCCGCACAAGCAGCGGAGCATGTGGTTTAATTCGAAGCAACGCGAAGAACCTTACCAGGGCTTGACATGCCACTGACCGCGCCAGAGATGGTGYTTTACCTTCGGGTACAGTGGACACAGGTGGTGCATGGTTGTCGTCAGCTCGTGTCGTGAGATGTTGGGTTAAGTCCCGCAACGAGCGCAACCCCTGTTTCTAGTTGCCATCATTAAGTTGGGCACTCTAGAGAGACTGCCGATGACAAATCGGAGGAAGGTGGGGATGACGTCAAATCATCATGCCCTTTATGCCCTGGGCTACACACGTGCTACAATGGTCGGTACAACGAGGAGCAACCCAGCGATGGCAAGCAAATCTCTAAAAGCCGATCCCAGTTCGGATTGCAGGCTGCAACTCGCCTGCATGAAGTCGGAGTTGCTAGTAATCGCGGATCAGAATGTCGCGGTGAATGCGTTCCCGGGTCTTGTACACACCGCCCGTCACACCATGGGAGTTGTCAATACCCGAAGCCAGTGAGCTAACCAGTAATGGAGGCAGCTGTCGAAGGTAGGGGCGATGACTGGGGTGAAGTCGTAAC
>NZ_JBJXRK010000008.1:0-83012 GCF_046224405.1 Gudongella ferriphila
AGTCTATTGTTGAATAACGTAATTATTATAGCGTAGCTCACAATATAAGTAAACTATTATTTTACTATTTGTAAACTTTTTCTTGTTTTTTTGCATGCCTTTTTTAAAGCACCATTGAAACCTTCTCTCCGCAATTGCTGCAGTGACCATTCTCTATTCCAACCACCTTGGTTTCAGGGAATCTCCTTACCAAAATATTTTTACAGCTAGGGCAGGTGGTATCGTTGTTTATTCCCCATACATTCCCTATATATACATAATTGAGATGCTTTTGGGCAACATTCCTAAGCCTTTCCAGGGTCTCAATCTCCGTTGGGGGATTATTCATCCTGTTATGTGGAAAATACCTGCTTAAATGAAGTGGGATATCCCTGTCAATCTCACCGATAAAGGATGCCAGGTTTTCCATCTCCTCGCTGGTGCTATTCTCTCCATCGATTATTAGCGTGGTTATTTCAACATGTGTCTCTCCAGATACAAGTTTAATTGTATCCAGTACAGGTTCAAGGCTACCCTTGCAAAGTGTGGCGTAATAGCTTCTGCTCATGGACTTCAAATCGATGTTCATGGCATCAATATGGGGCAGCAGCTCCTTCATTGGTTCTCTGTTAAGAAAGCCATTTGTCACCATGACATTCTTTTTCCCTATTTTGTGGACCTCCTTGGCAAGGTCCAAAACCATTTCATAGAAGATGGATGGTTCATTGTAGGTATAGGCGATCCCAATGGACCCGTTGATGGATGAAAGCTCCAGAAGCTGAGAATTGTCCATTTCTACATAAAGATTGGAGTCTTCAACAATCTGCCAGTTCTGGCAGAAATCACATCTGAAATTGCAGCCAAAGGTTCCAAAGGAAAATACGGTACTTCCTGGATAAAAGTGAAACAAGGGTTTCTTTTCAATTGGGTCAAATCCATAGGAGGTGACCTTCCCGTAGTTAAGGGAATAAAGCTTGCCACCTATGTTTTTTCTGGCCATGCACCTTCCTGTTTCTCCCTCTGGCAGCTTGCAGTAATGGGGACACAATACACAGTAGACATACCCGTCATGGTTTGAACAATACATAGCTTCCTTCATGATATCAGCTCCTAATGGTGGCGGACCACCCTAAACCTTTGAATTGAAAAATCCTCATCTGGACCAATTCCTGCCTTGTTAAGGGCAATTCGCAGCTGCTCCTGTACAGTATCGACTCCATCCAGGTTTGGCAGCAGCAAACCTCTTCTATGTCCTTTTTGTACTATTACCCCAAATATGGAAGGGTCTAAACCTGACTCATCCTCAACAGGCTCCGGCTTCATAAGCACATCCACCGAATATGTCAAATCGTCAAGTTCCTCTTCCTCTATTGATGGAAATCTGGGATCTTTTGTTCCAGCCTGGACACTGTAATAGATTATCTCCTTTCCCAGGTTATCCATGGTGGGTTCAGTTGCCCCTATGCAGCCCCTCAAAGACCCGTTTTTCTTGACGGAAACAAATACAGGGTATTTTTCCTTCAGTAGCTCCTCAGGCAGATCCTCCGGCAGTTTCAGGTATTTACCATTCCTTATGAAGTGCTCAAGGCTTTTTCTGGCAAGTCTCACAAGGGAATCCTCCCCTTTTCTTCGCTCTTCTAAGGAACTCCTTTCCCTACTGGAAATCTCCTCCAGGATTTTCTTCTCCGATTCCCCTGCTATGGAGAATATTGCAGTTCCATATCCCACTCCAAAGGGTCCTTCGTATGAAAGCACCCTTGTGGATATCTCATAGACCGACAGAATTCCTGCCAGTATCTGAAGGGATCTCAAGCCACATTCTCCCGCCTTCTCTGCAAGATTTTGGGGGAAGCCTCCAATTTCCACCAGGTCCCCTTCTCTGATCGCTTCCATGATTCTCTTGTCAAACTCAGGTCCTTCCTTTGCAAAGGCATAGGGCCCCTTGCTTTTGAGCTTATGGGACAGATCACCGCTAGCTATTACGCATACATCATCCTTTCCAGCCTTTATGGCACTTTCAATAGACCTTCCGAAGACATGAAGGTCCACAGGGGATAAAAGACCGTAGGTTATGGGGATAACCTTGAAATCTGTATGGTGCTTATCCACAAAGTGTAAAGGTACCAGCACTCCATGATCCAGTTTTCCATCTACTCCGTATCTCTTGTTCATTTCCCTTGTCATCTGGGCAATTGATATCCCCTCATTCAGGGAGCTCTTTACAATCCCGTATGTAAGGTCCAGATTGTTGCGGAAGGAGTAGCTTAACTCAGGGTGTCCAAAGGCTCCAAAATCTCCCTTAAGATTCTCTTCCATGGCTATTGAGTGGGCATCGGAAAACAATGGACCATGGGGAGTGATTACAATTATGGTTTCCGGTTTTCTTTTCTCTATGTCCCTTCCAATTTCCTCCATTGCAGCCAGGGTATCTCCGGCAAGCTTTTCCTGCCCCTGGCCAATCTCATGGATCAACACTGGAGGATGTGGAGTCAGGTATGCTGACAATATTCTTCCCATTGTTATTTCCACCTTTCTCAATGTAAAAAAAAGACAGACACTATGGTCTGTCCCCGTTTCGCTGTTATTATTCCTCGTCCTCTTCACCAACAACTGGCACGGACATTGCATCTTCAACTTCTTCCTCTTCTTCCTCTTCCTCCATTGTAGGCTCGTTAAGAGTACAGATGATTGCCTCCGGATCTGAAAGAACTTCAACATGTTCCTCATTCATGATATCAAGATCCTTCACATAAAGTGGAGTCTCAAAGTCCATTCCTGATACGTCTATGCCTACAGACTCAGGAATGTCTCCTGGCAGACACTCGATCTCAATTGTATCAAGCATTTGCATAAGTACTGATGGCTGAAGCTTTATGCTGTCTCTGTGTAGAAGATACACTGGTACTGTAATCTTTATCTTCTGCTTCATGTCAAGCTTCTGGAAGTCTATGTGAATAACCTCTCCCTTGACCGGATCCCTTTGAACCGTCTTAACGATAACAGGTAGGACCTCTCCGTCAACCTCCAGCTCCATAAGGGATGATGTTCCAACGATTCTAAAGACCTTGATAAAATCAATCTGATCAACCTGCACGTGCTTTGTATCTTCACCCTTGCTGTACACGATACCTGGAACCAGTTTCTCTCTTCTCATTTTTTTTGCACTACCTGACCCTGTCTCTTCTCTCAGAGCGGCCAGCAATTTTTTATCACTCATACTATAATACCTCCTGGTTTTCTTATTTGATATAAGTCATATCTACCCTAATGAAAGGGCTGATAATCATATTTCTACCCTAGTAGCGAATGCCTTTGGCCGTTAGGCTCTTGGCAATTAAATAGTTTGTAAGGTTTATTTCAACCTTGTTGTCTGGTATCCTCATGCCCTTCATAAGGTAAACCTTGACCCCGTTGTCCTCATACATGTCAAACCGTTTTCCGTCACCTTGATTTCCTATCCTGACCGATAGTTGATTTGTCTGACATCAGCCGGATGCAACGGATACCACGGCAACTGTTACCTCAGCATCTCCCTCAGACTTGTTCCTGATGAAGTCCCTTGCCTTGTCCGTTACTGTCACTTTCATCTATATCACCTCATTTTCCTTGTGGCCTTTTTTCTTAGTCACCCGATTTTCCTTTGCATAATAGCTGGCTATCATGGCTGTTATTGGTATGGTCAAGATCAAACCGATGCTTCCCGAAAGAGACCTTACAATTTCGGTAGCTATCACATCCAGATTAAAGACCTTGCTAAGGTCTGTCTCATAGGCCATGAAAAGAAGCAGCATTGGTATTGACGTACCAGTGTATGCAAGAATAAGGGTGTTGACCATTGTACCCATTACATCCTTTCCCACGTTCATTCCAGACCGGAACAACCTTCTTGAGGAAAGTTTGGGGTTGGCCTTGTGTATTTCATCTATTGCAGAGGCTATTGAGATTCCAACATCCATAGCGGCACCAAGGGCACCCATGATGATCCCTGCAAATAGAAGATGTCTGAAGTTAAACTGTATTCCCTGTGGAATGTACATGAGCATGGTGGCTTCCTCCGCAGACAGCCCCGAAAGACTGGCCTGATTTCCTACAATGTAGGATATCACACCTGCCACTATTACGCCAATTGAGGTCCCTGCAATTGCAGAAGCGGATTTGTGATTGATTCCTGCCACCAGGAATATGGTCACCACTGTAACCAGTACTGCGGTGATTACACTTACAAATATGGGATTGAAGCCCCTGAGAATAAGTGGGAGCATAACAAATAAAACAGCTGATATTGTCACTCCCAGCGAAACAAGGGATTTGATCCCCTTGGATCTTCCCACCAGAACAACAAGGAGTATGAACGCCCCCAAAAGGTATATGATGCTGTCCATCCTGTAGTAGTCGGATATATATACGTTATAACCTCCGTCAGGGTATTCCTCGATCATAAGTGAAACCTTCTGACCCTCCTCCACTATTATATCATAATAGGCATGGTCAGACAGCACGTTTTCAATTTCATGGACCTCTCCCCTGAATTTCCCTGATTCGATTCTTACGGTGATGCTCTGGGTACTGAAATAGTCCTCCGGCCTTTGAACAATTTCAGATGCCTGGAGCACGAGTCCCTTTTCAGTGTAGTTTATAAATTCTGTCTCGGGTTCAAATCTATCCATATCCATATCCATATCCATGTCAGCCGCCATGGTTGTTTTACCTGATGTCAAAGCCATTACAAGAAGTAACAGCAAAATCACTCTTTTCATAATTTCTCCCTTCAAAGCAAAGGAAGGCTTTCGCCCTTCCTAAAAAATTTCACTAATATCTACTGAGTTCGTTGGCCTTTCTAACTTCCCTATATCCTATAAACACAATTCCCAGTAGCAGCAAGCCTCTTACAACTGACTTCATTAACAGCATGATATATGATGAATTCTCAATTAGCTCCGGTTCAACCGTAAAGCCCAGGGGGACAAGCATCATTGCAAGCAGGGGCATTCCCCTGACCCCTCTTTTCCATGAGCATATTATTATAACAATGGCTACTATTATCAGGTATGCAATCAATGGAATTGTTCTAAGCAAAAGAAAGGTTCTGTCCGGCTCCAGCTGAAAATGACCATTTTGCGGAAACACTCCTATTACAACCCTGAATACCAGGAGCCCGTAGAGTAGCTTGTCCAATGGGACCTTTCTTCTCAGTCCGAAGCATTCCTTGTTCAGATCAATCAGCATCGAAAAGAACAGCGTCATCACAACAAGGTGCCCGATCCTTCCCCAACCCAGCAGCATGAGGTTTTCTTCAAGTCCGGTTGTAATAAGGGCGTATATTCTAGGAATTAAGTAAATGCTTTCTCCGATGGCAAGGGTTATTGCCAGTGACCCAAAGGCCATATGGACCCTGTTGCCATTGTGGTTTCTGTATATGTATATTCCCATGTAGATTAGGATGACCATGTAAACAAGGAATCCCAACGGCTCTACTATCTTCTGCAAGAAAATCCCCCCTTGGCTTGTGTTCCTATGTTAAGTTTAATATTAATCACTCGCAATGTAAATACTTTCACCCATATTTAGTGGGCCAGGACAGTTTATTTTTGTTGAAAAGACGTTAAATTTATGCTAATATATGTTTACATGGGCGGTTAGTTCAGCTGGTAGAACGCTACGTTGACATCGTAGAGGTCGTTGGTTCGAGTCCAATATCGCCCACCAATTCTAATTCTCAATTCACGATTCACAATTCACAATTGAAAAGAAGCTGTCACCCCGACCGAAGTGGAGGGGTCTTTTTTATGTCTAAAATGCATGAGATGTCTCGACAAGCTCGACATGACAGAAAGGAAGCAAGATTCTTCGCCATGCTCAGAATGAGACATCCTACAAGGAAAGTCCTAATAATTGAGCGAACATATGGAAAGATTAGGTTGGGTTATCACACGAAGCAAAAAAATTGCTCTGACTTGCGTGATTTCCAACTATTCTACTGGCGTCTTAATAGTCAAAGAACGAAAAAGAACTTTAGGACTCAACTTCAGGCTTAATCGATAGCAAGTCAATTTTTGAAGCAAGTGTGTTAAACCACTAATCTTGAATCAGTGAGCGGTTTTATTATGACTTTCCGGTTCTCAAAATGACGTTCCAAAAACAAGATTCTTCGCCATGTTCAGAATGACACATAACACAGGGAAAGTCTTAATAATCGAGCGAAAACATTAGAAAAGATCCCATCACAAGTGGGATCTTTCCATATTAGGGGGTGCTACCGTTTTACTTTTTTACGAGAATCTCTCTTGAGTCGTCAAAGAAATGCTTCACTCCATCCTTTGTTACATAGAAGGATGCGTCAACTTCAAATCCAACATCATCGAGCCAAATACCAGGAATCAAGTGCAGAGCCATGTTTTCCTGAACGACAGTCTTGTCTCCAGGTCTAACGCTGATTGTCTGCTCACCCCAGTCAGGTGGATAGTTGACTCCTATTGAGTAACCGATTCTTGACTCCTTCACTAGACCAGTCTTTTCAATTGTCCTTCTCCAGGTTTCCTCTATCTCTTCCACCAGCACTCCTGGTTTTATCATATCAAGAGCTGCATCAAGGCCCTCAAGAACGGTCTTTCCTGTATCAACCATAAGCTTTGGTGGTTCCTCTCCCAGATAGAGGGTTCTTGCTATTGGCACGTGGTAGTGTCTATACACTCCACAAAGCTCCAGAAGTACAGCTTCGTCATTCTCATACTTCTTCTCGCTCCAGGTAAGGTGCGGGGTCTTTGTAGCCTCTCCAGCCATCATTAGAGGTACTATTGCAGGATAATCCCCACTGAACTCTCCAACGCCCTTGTACTGAGCCTTGGCGACCTCTGCTGCCACGTCGCACTCCCTTACTCCAGGTGCAATATGCTTCTGGGCAGTCTTCATGACATTGGATGCAATCTGTCCGGCTATCTTCATAAATTCGATCTCATTGTCGGATTTGATTACGCGAACCCAGTTTACCAAGGTGTTTGCATCCTTGAAGGTTGCGTTTGGAAGGGATTTCTCAAGCTCAACAAATGCTCTGTGAGTGAAGTAGAACTGGTCCATCTCAACTCCGATAACCTTCTTTTCCCATCCGTGCTTTTTGATTATGTCAGCCATGTAATGCATTGGGTGCTTTATCAATGAATGAACATAGTCGTCTGCATATTGGTAAATATTCTCGTCAGCCAGCATGCTGGTTATCCTGGCACCGTTTGCATCCATTCCACGGCCAATCCACACTGGCTCTTCTTTATCAAGGGAAACCAATAGGCACTGATGCACATAGAAGCTCCATCCATCATAGCCTGTCAGATAGTTCATATTGGCTGGCTGAGAAACGAACAGAAGCTCTATTCCCCACTCCTCCATTTTTTTCTTGGTTTTTGCAATGCGTTCCTGGTACTCTTCTTTTTTGAATACATGCATAAAATTATTTCCCTCCTCGTAATTTGTAAATTGCAACCTACATAAAACCTCTGCCTGACTCCCGTACAACCGCTGAAAACACATACTTTATCATGGTTACAAAGTCAAACACAGGCAGTCCAGTGGCCCTTTGAACGGCCTCCGCATATGGGGGTAGGACACTGCATTCCAGAAGAATGGCTCCAATATCCGGATTTTCCCTTTGAAGCCCAAGAGCCTTGTCCACCACTTCCCTTTCAACCTCGACCGTGTCAACATAACCCTCCTCAAGCAGGAAGGCGCTGGAGAAGTTGGGCTCATTCTCAAGACCGGCAATGACCAGATTGCTTACATCTTCAATGCCACACATTCTGATCACATCCGCTGTCAAGGAACTGCCGTTGGCAGTAATTATTCCAATCTTCCTTCCACTTGGGATTATTTCTCCAATAAATGGAATCTGCAACAGACTGGATAAGAATACTGGTATATCAAGCCTTTCCCTCAAATCTTTTTGGTAAAGAGCCATAAAACCGCAGTCGCTAGTTATGGCTCTTACTCCTTCTTTCTTAAGCAGCTCTGCCGCTTCAATTACCTTTTCAAGACTGGACCTGTCATGGTCCATCATCTTCTGGACAGTAAGCCCCTCTACCCTTTGAAACCTAACAGGAAAGTCGTAGGTTGTTGCATTGGCAACATCTCCTGGGACATAGGGGGCCTCGCTATCAAGAAGAATAATCCCTATGGCCTCTCCGTAGCTTACCTGTCCTTTTTTTCGGTGATACTTCATCCGATACACCTCCCATATTTATACCCTCTCTTAGATAAGAGCGGCATTTGGCAAGAACAGCGCAATCTGTGGGAATGCAACCAAGAGTGCAGTTACTAGCAACAGAATAAATATAAAGGGTGGTGTATGACTTATTATTTCCATGTATGGCCGCCTGAATATTAGTTGTGCTGTAAATATGTCACATCCAAATGGTGGTGTAGCTGAACCGATTGCAGCCTGTAGTACGACAAGTACTCCAAGAAGAACTGGGTCTACGCCAGTCTGTAGTACATATGGTGCAAATATTGGACTAAGTACGTATATTGCAACTATTGGGTCTACAAACATACATGCTATGAAGTAAGCAACCACTACAATGAATATTACATATAACTGTGATGGATTTTCACCAAACAGCGGTGGCAGGTATGTCTGTGGAATACGTAGGAAGCTAAGCAGGAAAGAAAATGCATTACCCGCTCCAACAAGAACAAATACTACACCTGTAACTACTCCCGTTTGCAGGAAGTGGTCAATCATGTCACTGAACTTGATAGTCTTGTAGATAAGCCCTTCCAGGATCAATGCATAGGCAACTGAAGCCGCCGCTGCCTCTGTAGGACTGAAGATTCCTCCGTAGATTCCACCTATTATTATTACAGGGAATCCCATAACAAGTATGCCGCTTTTTACTGAGTCAATCTTTTCTCTCCAAGTGGCCTTGGCAGGACTTACAATATTGTTTCTTTTTGAATAGATGTATGCGTACAAGGAAAACAGTAAAAAGATTAGAATTCCAGGTCCAACCCCTGCAAGAAACAGCTTTCCTACAGACGTTCCTGTAACAACTCCATATACTATAAATCCAATACTGGGTGGTATAAGAAATGCTATGTCACTTGCATTGATTATCAGCGCAAGGGTGAAGGGGCTTGAATATCCCGCTTCAAGAAGCATTGGTCTCATGGTTCCACCGATAGCGGCCACTGTCGCTTGGGTTGATCCTGATACAGCTCCAAACATTGTACAGGCAGCATTTGTAGTTATTGCAAGTCCTCCCGGGATATGTCCCAGAAAGGCCTTGGTCATTCCTATAAGTCTCTTTGCAGCCTGGCCTGATGTTATTATGTTTGCGGCCAGAATAAACATTGGAACTGCAACCAGTGAAGGTGGAATGATTCCTGTGACCACCTGCTGGATTATTACATTCATGCTAAAATTCGGCATATATACTGTCAGGTATAGAATCAGCGATCCCAAAAGAACAACCATAAAGGGAAAGCCAAAGAGTAATTGGATAATCATTGATGATACTAATAGTAACATATGGCAACCTCCCCCCTAAGTGTCAAACTCGTCTTCGGAATCATCTGAAACATCCTTTCCAGTTTCCTCCTTACCATCAAACAGCTCCTTTGACAGCTGTTCTCCTGCGTTCCCGTATTCCTCCGCTATATGAGCCAGCTCCTCTGCTTCGTACTCTCCCTGCTGCTCAGGTGAAAGCCAAACATCATACTCGGATATATTCTTGATTATGGTACGAAGGTACTGTACTCCAGCCAGGAAGAACCCCACAGGAATAATGATCAGAGTATACCAGTATTTCATCCTTAGGGCTGGAGTAACGTGTCCCATTACCCTGGCCTGGTCCATATATGAATATGAGTAGCTGGCGAGCAGGAACATCACAACGGCACTTACACCGCATATTATGAATATCATTGCCTTTTGTACCTTGTATGGAACAGCATCGAAAAATGCTCCCATACGAATGTGCCTTGCCTTCCGAACAGCATAACTTACTCCTGTAAAGGTTATGAGTATTGTGAATACCTCAGTTAGTTCCTCTGCAAAGTAGATGCTCCTGTAAAAGGTTCTGGCTATGACATTGACTATAACCAGACTGGCCATTGCAAAGACAGATATCGATAATATAAATACCTCAAAGTTCTCCACTAGTCTTTCAAACTTTTCATAGACCAATAAGAGACCGGATGATCCTTTGTCTTTCATGTCAACACCCCTTTCTAAAACCTCTGCAACCACCTGGGTGGTTGCAGAAATTTAAAATCCTCTTGTGATTAATCAATGCCTAGTTCAGCTTTTGCATTCTCTATATCATTAAGAAGTGTATCTAGTATCTCTTGACCTTGTGGTCCTCCAATATTAGCAAAATTCTCATGAACTTTTCTTCCAGCTTTCTTGAACTCCTCAAGCTCAGCACCTTTTACCTCATGGTATGTGATACCAGGTCTCTCAGCAAGCATTTCCTCTAGCTCTGCTTCATGACGAGAATCTATCCACTCAGCTGCAGGAATTATAGCGTCTGCCCAGTAATTCAACATTTCCTCTTGTATTTCTGCAGGAAGTGAGTCAAAATGCTGCATGTTTATAACTGGAATTCCAAGGAAAGGCTCAGCATAAATCTGTGTGAAATAATTCTGAACCTCGTAGAAGTTCATACTCTTTATTGCGAAAATAGGGTTGATTTGTCCGTCTATAAGATTTGTCTGTAATCCACCATAAATCTCGCCGTATGCCATTGGTGTTGGGTCTGCTCCATATGAAAGGTAGTTTTGTGTCAGCAGTGCGGATCCCATGATCCTAACCTTGAATCCATTCATGTCTGATACGGTTTCAATTGGTTTGTTTGATGTGATTGTCTGCCATCCTTCATAAAGTACTCCCAATGGAACCAGCCCGTTTCTTCTAAAGGCCTCCTCCAAAACATTCATGAATTCACCGTTCTTTACTACCCACTCAAGGGTCTCAGGCATTCTCTCCTCTGGCCAGATATAGTGAAGAGCCAGTACCTGAGCCTCTGGTACAAATGAACTTATCCAAGCGTAATCAGAGAATACGTACTCAACTACTCCAAGCTGTGCCAACTCGTTTATATCTCTTGTGCCCCCAAGAGTACCGTAAGGATACACATCAAGATCATACTTTCCATCAGTAACCTCTCTCATATGATCTCCATAATTTTCTGCCCAAACGGTCATGAAGTCTCCTTCAATCTCCTCCGATGCAAGTCTTGGCATAAGTGGTGTAGTGATAAGATCCCCCAAGGTCGCTTCCTTCGGCTCCCCGCTGTCTGCAGGCTCCTCAGCTGGTGTTGGCTCCTCTGCCGGTGCCTCTCCGCCACCACATCCTGTAAGTAATAGCATCCCCATTAACATCAGACCTAACAACATCATCAGTAACTTCTTGTTACTTTTTTTCATCCTACTTTCCTCCTTTGAATTTTGGACTACAACATACTTTATCTTTTTTATGTTTTAGGCATATTGCGACTATTTGTAATGTTCTGTTAATTCTTGCTGCGATCTTCCATGTATTTTAGGCTCCCCCTAACAAACATCTCAACACCTAGATGCAATACGGATTCATCAATATTGAATCTTGGGTTGTGGTGGGGGAAATGAGTTCCTATTTCCTCATTTCCCGTACCCAGGAAGAGAAAAACACCAGGTATCCTGGCAGTGAACTCAGAAAAATCCTCGCTTGCCATGGACCAATATGGAATTACGTTGTCTTCTCCAACAACTTCAATTGCGGTTCTTTTCATATATTCAGTCATGGTCTCGTCATTGATCAGTGGGATATTCTCCCTGACCCATGAAATTTCACACTCACATCCGTGAGTTTTTGCTACATCGTTTGCAAGTCGCTCCAAACGATATATGGGAGGGTCTCCCGCATCGTCATAAAGGGTCCTGATTGATCCCTCAAGAATAACCTCATCAGGTATTATATTTGCCTTGGTTCCACCATTTATTTGACCAAAGGTCAAGGTGATTGGTCGCATAGCGCTTATCTCTCTTGTAAGTATCCTCTGGGAGGACAATACAATATCTGAGGCTGCTATTATTGGGTCAATTGCCGTTTCAGGATAGCCTGAATGGCCTCCATAGCCCTTGACCTTTATTTTGAAAATATACAGGCCAGACATTACTCCTCCGGCAGATATCCCAACAACTCCTGATGGCAATGGAGTCCATATGTGAACTCCCACCGCTGCATCCACCTTAGGGTTGTCAAGAACCCCTTCCTCTATCATGGGTAAAGCTCCTGCGTTTTCTTCATTAGGTTGAAAAACCAATTTTATTTTTCCCTTTATCAGCTCTTTGTTCTCTGATAAAATCTTTGCTGCTCCCAAAAGCATTGCCATATGGGCATCGTGCCCGCATGCATGCATGACTCCTGGATTGGTTGAAGCGTAGGCAACCGTGTTTTCCTCCTGTATTGGCAATGCATCCATATCTGCCCTCAGCATCAATACCGGGCCTTCTTCATGTCCCTCAATCATTGCAACCACACCGGTCCCTGCAACCCTTTCGGTTTTCAGACCTAGGTTCTGAAGGTACTCCTCAACCTTCCTGCTTGTTCGGTGTTCCTCAAATCCAAGCTCCGGATGGGCATGAAAATCTCTTCTAAGCTCAACCAGCTCATTTTGCAGTTCTTCGCTTTGTTCCTTGATCCAATCCATTTCCTAAAAGTCAGCTCCCTTAATGTGACTTTACTTAGTATCCGATGTCTCAGGAATTGTTCCTTCCCAGCCCAGGAAATATGACAGTTTTTCTGTCGCTTCCTTCAAGCCTTCCTTGATTTCGTCTATTTTGCTGTATGTCTGTCGGATACTTGCGCCGCTTACACTGACCGCAGCCACGATTTCATTCTTGAAATTCCTCACTGGCATGGCTATGCAGGTAAGTCCTGGTGCGAACTCTTCATCATCAATGCTGAATCCCTGCTTCCGGATCTTCCTTAGCTCCTCCATCAGTGAATCAATGTCTGTGAAGGTGAAGCTGGTATATTTTGTATAAGGTCCTTCCCCAAGGATCTCAATTACTTCTTCCCTTGTCATATCTGACATCAAGGCCTTTCCCATTGCAGTGGCGTGGAGTGACTCCCTTGCACCTATCTGCAGGTTGGCAATAAGACTCGACTTGGCGTTTACCTTTGAAATGGTCACGACGCTGTCCTCAACACGCACTCCTAAATTTACTGTTTCCTGATACTGGTTACATAGCTTCTGCAAAATACCGATGTCAAAATTATAAAGATTACGCTGTTGAGGTATCACATTTCCAATTTCAAACAATCGCCATCCCAAACGATATTTCTTGGTTTCGTGATCCTGCTCCAAGTAGTTTCTTGCCGCCAAAGTATCCAATATCCGGTGTATTGTGCTTTTTCCAATATCCAATTTCGTGCTGAGTTCGCTTACACCCATTCCTTCATGGTAGCCTTCCTCTGCCAATATCTCCATTACCTCCAAAGCCTTATCTATGGTCAATACGGGATATTTTGGAGTATGCTGGGATTTATTTGTAGCCATCTTATTCACCCTTTCCAAAATTCTTAGTACATTTTCTATTGATATAGGTCCATTGTACCAAAGAACCAGGGCTGGAGAAAGGCTCTCTTAACCAGAAAGCCTTCTTCCTTCATTTTCTATACCCAGCCTCGAGCTTTCATTGATTTTTCAATTTTTCTAAGTGCATTGATCCAAGCTGCATTACGCATTGATGTTTTTTCACTTGCTGCAGTTTCAACTGTACTCTTGTAAGCCTTGGTTATCTGCTCTTTAAGCTTCTCATTTACCTTGTCAAGCTCCCAGTAGTCATCAGTCAGACCCTGTGTTCTTTCAAAGGAACAAACTATTGCACTTCCGCAGTTTGTAAGAACATCAGGAACCACCAGGGTGCCCTTCTTCTGGAGCATCTTTTCAGCCACTGGTGTCACAGGTCCGTTTGCACATTCCATTATAACCTTGGCTTTTATTTTGTCTGCATTATCCTCATGTATTACACTTTGAACCGCTGCAGGCATAAGTATGTCCACATCAAGTTCAAGAACGCTGTTCACATCAACTTCCTTCTCACATGGGAAGCCTTCTATCTTCTTGTTTTCTGCAACGTATTCCTCAAGCTTTGGAATATCCAGCCCATTGGGGTCGTATACTCCACCTGTAAGGTCAGCTATTCCGACAACCTTGTAGCCTTCATCATGCAAAAGTCTTGCAGCAATTCTTCCAACGTTTCCAAATCCCTGCATTGCTATTGTTGCACCCTTGGGAATATTATTGTCCTTCATAACCTCCATGGTCACAAAGTATGCACCTGTTCCTGTAGCTTCCATGCTTCCAAGGGTTCCACTAGTTTCTGCAGGCTTGTCGTTGATTGCTGCTGGGCTGTGGAAGCCATTGATCTCTTCGTACTCATCAAGCATCCAGGCCATGGTCTTGGCACTGGTTCCGATGTCGGCACCAGGTACGTCAACCCATGCTCCCTTAACGGGCAGCTTTCTTATATAAGCTCTTGATAGTCTCTCAAGCTCCCCTTCTGAAAGCTTACGGGGGTCAACCTTTACTCCGCCCTTACCGCCGCCTGCAGGTATCCCTGCAACCGCGTGCTTGACTGTCATCCAGAATCCCAATGCCTTAACGATATCAAGGTCTAGGTCAGGTACAAATCTCAAACCATTCTTCACCTGGCCCAGAGCGTCATTGTAATGAACCCTGTATGCATCAAATATTTCATAGTCTCCATTGTCCATTCTCATTGGAATGGTGAACTGGAATATTCTCTTTGGTTTTGATAGATACTTCACTACATTGGGATCAAGCTTTGCAAGCTCACTTGCTTCCCTTAAGGTAGTTAAAGCCGTTTCAAAAGGATTATTACTCATTTTTAACACCTGCCCTTATGGTTTTGGAATTGCCAAGTCTTCTTTATAATCATTGAATACCAGTTCAGTATCACTTTCATCGCACCATTCCTTAGCGATCTTAGCCATACGCACCTTGACTGGAATCAGTCTATCCAATGGCTCATCATCATGCCAAGCATTATAGATATCCATTTCATTCTTTCCAGGCTCAAACTTGAAGTAGACTGGAGCACATATTCTCGCTATCTCATCTGCATCAACATGTCTTTGAACATTACCCATTGAATCAACAAGACTCATGTATACATCCATTGGAATGCTTGTTGCACTTCTTATTGCGGAAAACATTGGAAGGGTAAGGTCAGCAAGTGGGTTAAAGCTATCTGCTCCCATATCTTCCAGCATCTTACCTGCTATTGCATTTCCATGGCCGGCAAATACAGAAACCTTGAACTTGGTCTCAGCAGGTATTAGGCCTGCAGCTCTCATTTTAACAACCGTATAAAGTACACTTTCATCAGTGATCAGGAATCCTCTGATTCCTGCGTTTAGGCAACGATCAAATTCCTTTAGCCACAGACGCATGTTGTCCTGGCCTCTTAATCTCATTCCTGAAACATATCCCTCAGGAGTCTTGTATTGATTTCCTCCGTCCCATGCTCTTGAAGCCATTGGGTTTACCAGAGCCTCAATTTTTGCATCAGCTGATATCTGAGCATACTCTTTCAACTCGGCCTTGTCTATGAGGGCCGAACCGCCCACCAAACCGATTACTCTGTGTACTACAGCCTTTTGCTTGTCAATCTCCTTAACAAGGTTGGCAAAGTTGTTGGCACTTTCGATACCTGTGATTTCCATTCTATAATGAGCACCACCTTCGAAGGTCTTGTCTGAAGTAGGCAGGTCATATTTATCCCTTATAGGAAATTTCATTTCATTTTGCATATAATCCATCATCTGTTTAAAAGCCATCTTTTTACCTCCAATTAGTAAGTAATTTTCTTGTAATGTTCTCCCTATTATCTATCCTGCTTGCTTGTTATTTGTATTCCTTGAACAATTCTTCAAATTCCTCCATCGGATCGGTTACATGGTAAACGTATTCATCTGATGGGAACACGCCTTCCTTAACGTCCTTGATGTATTCCTTGTATGCATTGGTCTCAACTTCTGCAACGTTTGCATACTTCTTGACGAATTTTGGTGTGAAGGCTTGGAATTTACCAACCATGTCACTGCTGATAAGAAGCTGTCCGTCACAGTCTCCTGCTCCGATTGAATATACTGGAATCTCCAATAGGTCTGCGATGAACTTTGTCACCTCAGGTGGTACTGCCTCTACAAGAAGCATCATTGCTCCAGCTTCCTGAACTGCCAGTGCGTCCTCAATAACTCCCCTTGCACTTTCAACTGTTCTTCCCTGTGCCTTGAATCCACCTAGCTGGCCTGAGCTTTGAGGAGTAAGTCCGATATGACCAAATACTGCTATACCTGCATCAGTGATTGCACGGATTCTGCTTTGAATTCTGACTCCACCCTCTAATTTGATTGCATCAACATCAGCTTCCTTTAGGAATCTTACTGCATTGTCAACAGCCTGCTCGTCTGAGCTTTGATAAGAACCGAATGGCATGTCTCCAATAACAAATGTATTGGGAGCCCCTCTTCTCACAGCCTGGCAGTGTGATATGCAATCTTCCATTGTTACAGGTACTGTTCCGCTGTAGCCAAGAGTTACCATACCCAGTGAATCTCCAACCAGAAGCATGTCCATTCCAGCTGCTTCAGCAAACATGGCTGTCGGATAATCATACGCTGTGATCCAAGCCACCTTCTCTCCGGCTTTCTTCATCTTGTACAGGTCCAACACACTTTTCTTCTTTGGCATCCTAAATCTCCTCCTCTTCTTTTATAACCATTTACTTCCAACGTTCTTTTCAATATGATTCCATCTATTGGAATGGTGGTCCACTTATATGTGGTCTTCTTTCTATCATGCTCCAGCTCTGCCTTGCAGCAATTGATCCATGAAGCAACCACAATCTTTGACCACTAGCTTTGAAAGCTTTTCTGATTTATTAGAACGTTGTTCTACTTTTGATACTATAGTAACTTTTTTTATGTGTCAAGAATATTTTTCAGAAATTTATGAATAGACAGGCTTCTGATTATGCAGCTTTTATCAGTATTGGGTTTATTGCTTGTATCCGAGGAATATCAATGAGTATATGAATTTTTTTTCATAAAATTACAACTATAAGTCCTCCTCTGCAAGTCTAGGTTGTATTTTTGTAAAACACAAGTTTTTCTGGAACAGTATTCTATTTGTTGCATAAAACATAAAAAACCGAGGGAAATTAACCCCTCGGTCTCCTATTGAACAAGCTGATTCAATTTTGTCTTAGAATATAAAAACTAAGCTGACTTTTCCTCCAAATATTCCATGGCTGTCTTAACAAGGAGCTCCACTCCAATTGGAAGAACATCCTCATCGATATTGAATTTGGGGTGATGATGGGGGTAATCCGTTCCCTTCTTCTGATTTGCTGTTCCCAGGAAAATAAATGTGCTGGGAACCCTTTTGGAAAACTCCGCAAAGTCCTCCCCAAGCATGACGCTGATATCCGAGGTGATAAGGTTCTCTCTGCCAACTATCCCTTCTGCAATCTCCTCTGCAAGACTTGTCATCTCCTCATTGTTATAAAGCAGATCATTCCCACACTTAAACTCCAATCTAAAGGTGGTGCGGTGAACCCTGGATATTCCATCTACAACTTCCCTTATCCTATCCTGAACCTGGAGTGTGTCTTTGTGAAGACACCTTAGGGAGCCTTCAATTTCCATCTTTTCAGGAATTATTATCGGGTAGGTCCCGGCACTTACCTTTCCAAATGAAATTATTGTAGGCTTTAGAGGGTCAGTTTCATTTAACACCATTTCCTGCAAGGCCTTAATCATGTCAATTCCAGAGAGGATTGGACTTATTGTGGTGTGAGGAGCACCCCCATGTCCTCCCCTTCCATGTACAATAATCTTGAAATAGTAGCTTGATGCCATCAACGGACCCTTGGCAATACCTATCTTCCCTGACTGGATAGGCGACCACAGATGCATGCCAACTGCAGCATCCACCGTTGGATTCTCTAGAATGCCTTCCCCAATCATTATTTCAGCACCGGCATCCTCCTCATTTGGTTGAAAGATGAACTTTACGTTTCCACGCAATTCATCCTTAATGCCTGAAAGTACCTTGGCTGCAACCAACATCATGGCAAGGTGTCCATCATGGCCACAAGCATGCATAACACCTTCGTTTCTGGAAGAGAATCCCAACCCTGTCGCTTCACTTAGAGGAAGAGCATCCATATCCGTCCTCAGTGCTATGGTTCTTCCCGGACCTTTTCCCCGGAGCAATCCCACAACACCTGTCTTTGCAACATTTCTCCGAACCTCTAGCCCAAGTCCCTCAAGATAATCGGCAACTACTTTTCCGGTCCTGAACTCCTGGAAACCAAGCTCGGGATTCTCGTGAAAATCCCGTCTCAATCCTATTAGCTCTTCCCTTAACCTCTCTATTTCATTTCTGATTTCCATCCTCTAAATCACTCCCTGACCAATATTAAGAATTCTCTATGACTTAAATCTACCCTTAAAATCAAAAACATACCCATGTTTGCAATTTGAATTCCAATTGATTGTTCCATTGTTATGACAGGAAAGAAGCTGGGGTTATTCCCCCAGCCTTGCCTTCTCAAGCTCCTCCAGATTGAACTTTTTCATCTGCAGAAATGCTTTAGTATACCTATCCCTCTCCTGGGGACTTCCATTTAGCATCACCTGGGACATATTATCAGGTACAATCTGCCATGAAAGCCCATACCTGTCCTTCAGCCACCCACATACCTCAGCTTCGGGATCAGCAGATAGCTTGTCCCAGTAATAGTCTATTTCCTCTTGATCCTTGCATAATACCTCAAATGAGAATGCCTCGTTGAATGTGAAGTCTGCACCCATGGCATTGTCCATGGCAGACATTTCAAGTCCATTCAATTTGAATGAAGAGAAGTTAACAACCGCCCTCTCATCAGGTGCTTCCCCTTCAGAGTATTTGCTAATAAGCTCAATGGCTGAATCCCTGAAGATATCAACGTAGAATTCCACCGCCTCTTCAGCCTTCCCACATACTTCATCCGAGAACATCATCACCGGGGTGATCTTCTGAGCTTCTTTACTTTCCTTGTCATAAAGCAGCTGCCAGTTCAATCCATACCTGTCCTCTACCCATGCGTACAGTTCACTGAATGGATACTCTCCCAAGGGCATCCGCTCTTCTCCTCCTTCTGACAGCGCTTCCCAAACCTCTCCTAGCCTCTCCTTGCTGCCAAATCTTACAAGCAAATTGATTGACGGATTAAAGCTGAAATAAGGTCCTGCGCTTATTGCCTCAAATTTAAGTCCTGCCAGCCTGAAGCTGATGGCTTCAGTGTCCCCTGATGGAGTATCATTTATGACTACACTTCCCTCTATGCCCGAGTCTTCGAAAAGTCCTGTATAAAACTCCGCTGCCTCCTTTGCCTCCTTGTCAAACCATAGATGTGGTACTATCTTTTGCATCATCACCACTCCTTAAAACTCTTTGACAACTTCCTGCACTTTGTTTTTACCCGTAATTGATATGTCTTATCAATTACTTTTAATTAAGGTATGAGGTCGATATTCCTCTCTTTTAAATCTTTAAATTGTGAACTAAAAAAGCAGAGGCGATCGCCTCTGCTTTTAAGCTTCCTTGTTTATGATATCCTTTACCTTCATTATTCTGGTAATGGTACTTCGTTCATTCTCATCCAGCTTCATACGTATAAATCTGATTGTTTCTTCAAGCTCAGGAATCGTCCGATACTCTAGTGCATTTACTCTACGTCTAGTCTTTTCAATCTCATCGGCCATCAGCTGACATGCCTTCTCAACCTCTGCCAGTTCAAGCAGTTCAGGCATGATGGTATACAGCTTTGAAATTGCATCATCCAGCTCCCCGGATGTCTGTGAAAATCCGTAGGGGTATATGCTTCCCTCATCTCCCTCAAGTTTTCTGATGAAATTCATCACAGGAACGTGAACACTCATTACGTTCTTCTTCTTGATGTCGACGCTGATGGTCTCCTTTGGAAAGGCTACTGCCTCCTGGAGAATTTCAGGGGACATCACAGCACTTGCAAGTAGAAATTCATTAAATGCATCCTTCAGATCCTGTTCAACCTGGGTACGAAGCTTCTTGTTCTGTTTTATAAGCTCAATAAACCTTCTCATAAGCTCATCCTGCTTATCCTTTAAAAGCTTGTGACCTCTTGTGGCTGTCTTAAGACGTGCCTTCAGTCGGGTGAGCTCCATACGAGTAGGGTTAACATTCAAAACAGCCATCTACTCATCCCCTTCGTCTTCCAATGGAAGGTATTTGTCAAGATACTCCTGACGAATTCTCTTAAGCTCCCCTCTTGGAATAATCTTCAGCAGTTCCCACCCAAGATCAAGGGTGTCTTCTATGCTTCTGTTGTTTTCATATCCTTGATTTACATACTGGTTGTCAAAGGCCTCGGCAAACTTTGCAAAGGCTTTGTCTGCATCTGAAAGTGCCGACTCACCTAGTATGGTTGCAAGCTCCCTTGCCTCGATACCAGAGGTGTATGCAGCATATATCTGGTTCATTGTATCCGCATGGTCCTCTCTGGTCTTGTTATCCCCTATACCTTTGTCCTTAAGACGGGAAAGTGAAGGTACAACGTTTATCGGAGGCTCGATACCCTTTTTGTAAAGTGCACGGGATAGTATGATCTGTCCCTCGGTGATATACCCTGTAAGGTCTGGTATTGGGTGGGTTATATCGTCCTCAGGCATTGTAAGGATTGGAATCTGGGTTATTGAACCCTTTCTTCCCCTGATCCTACCCGCTCTCTCATATATTGTGGAAAGGTCGGTGTAAAGATATCCCGGATATCCTCTACGTCCTGGTACTTCCTTTCTGGCAGCTGATGTCTCACGAAGAGCCTCAGCATAGTTAGTCATGTCAGTAAGGATAACAAGCACGTGCATATCCTTCTCATATGCAAGGTATTCTGCACAGGTAAGTGCCATCCTTGGTGTTGCGATCCTCTCGATAGCAGGGTCATTTGCAAGGTTTACAAATAGAACCGCCCTATCGATCGCACCTGTCTTTGTAAAGTCTTCAATAAAGAACTGTGCTTCCTCAAATGTTATACCCATGGCAGCAAACACAACTGCAAAGTTCTCTCCTGTACCAAGAACCTGTGCCTGTCTTGCAATCTGCGCTGCAACCTCTCCATGAGGTAGTCCTGAACCGGAGAAGATCGGAAGCTTCTGCCCCCTTACAAGTGTATTCAGTCCATCTATACATGAAATCCCCGTCTGGATGAACTCCTCTGGGTAATCCCTTGATACTGGGTTTATTGGAACCCCGTTTATATCAACCTTTTTCTCCGGGATAATCTTAGGTCCGTCATCCTTTGGTCTTCCAAGACCATCGAATATACGCCCAATCATATCCTCGCTTACTCCAAGCTCAAGAGGCTTTCCTAGAAACTTCACCCTGGTTTTTCCAAGGTTGAACCCGGAGGATCCTTCGAAAAGCTGAACCATGGCCTTGTCGCCGTTTACCTCAAGAACTCTACCACGCCTTTTTTCGCCTGTGCCTAGCTCAATGTCCACAAGCTCCTCGTACTTGACACCCTCAACTCCATCAACTACCATCAAGGGTCCAACTACTTCTCTAACAGTGTTATACTCTTTACGCATCCAGGATACCTCCTTCCTCTATGAGTTTATTTATTGCCTGGGTAAGCTCAACGCCTATTTCATCTATCTTATCTAGCTCTTCCTCTTCAATGTACTTGCTTCTGGCTATGTTTTCCCTTATTGGCATATGCTCTATGTCCTTAAGGTATACTCCCTTTTCCAAAGCCTTCATTCCAAGGTCATAGAACTGTAGTATAAGCTTTAGCATCTTGTTTTGCTTCTCCAACGAACAGAAGGTGTCGATGTCATGGAAGGCATTCTGCTGAAGGTAGTCCTCTCTAAGTGACTTGGTCGCTTCAAGCTTTAGCTGATCCTCCTCAGATAGTGAATCTCTACCAACAAGTCTAACTATCTCCTGAAGGGATGATTCTTCCTGAAGAAGGTTCATTGCCTTTGCCCTGTTCCTTGCAAATTCAGGGTCTATGTTACCTGCCATCCACTGGTCCATCTTGGTCTGATATAGTGTGTAGGAGTTTAGCCAGTTGATTGCCGGGAAGTGTCTCTTGTATGAAAGTGCATGGTCAAGACCCCAGAACACCTTAACTATCCTTAGTGTTGCCTGCGATACAGGCTCGGAAATATCTCCTCCAGGAGGTGAAACGGCTCCGATGACTGTGATGGCTCCTTCTCTTTTGTCTCCTCCATTACATATTACCTTTCCTGCTCTCTCATAGAAGGCTGCAGCTCTTGATGCAAGGTATGCAGGGTATCCCTCATCACCAGGCATCTCCTCCAGACGTCCGGACATCTCTCTAAGAGCCTCTGCCCATCTTGATGTTGAGTCTGCCATTATGGCAACTGAATATCCCATGTCCCTGAAGTACTCAGCAATTGTAATTCCTGTATATATTGACGCCTCTCTGGCGGCAACAGGCATGTTTGAGGTGTTGGCAATAAGAACCGTCCTCTTCATCAGTGACTCCCCTGTTTTAGGGTCGATGATTTCGGGGAACTCCATCAGTACGTCGGTCATCTCGTTTCCACGCTCACCACAGCCTACATAGACCACTATCTCAGTGTCAGCCCATTTTGCCAACTGGTGCTGAACAACAGTCTTACCTGAACCGAATGGCCCTGGAATAGCTGCAGTTCCACCCTTGGCAACAGGGAAGAAGGTATCGATTACCCTTTGCCCAGTTAGAAGAGGTACATCCGGGTTAAGTTTCTTTGTAAAAGGTCTTCCCTTTCTTACTGGCCACTTCTGCATCATCTGAAGCTTTTTCTCTCCATCGAGGACACAGATGTCTTCCACAACTGTAAATGAGCCCTCCCTTATTTCAGTGACCTCTCCCGATACTCCAGGAGGGACCATTACCTTGTGCAAAATCAGAGTTGTCTCCTGTACTGTACCAATTATATCTCCGGATTCAACCTTATCCCCAACCTTTACAGCTGGTGTGAAGTCCCACTTCTTTTCCCTGTTAAGGTTGTCTACCTTTGTACCCCTGGTCATGAAGTCACCGGATTTTTCCCTGAACTCATTTAGAGGTCTCTGGATTCCATCAAACATGGCTTCCATCATTCCAGGGCCAAGCTCAACCGACAGTGGCTCTCCAGTGGTATAAACCGGGTCCCCGGGACCAATTCCCGTGGTCTCTTCGTATACCTGTATTGAGGCTCTGTCGCCTCTCATCTCTATTATCTCACCGACAAGCTTGTAGTCGGATACTTGTACAACGTCGTATACATTCGCTTCATCCATCCCCTCGGCAACTACCAAGGGTCCAGATACTTTTACTATTTTCCCTACTTTCAAGATAAGCCCTCGCTTTCTATAAAATATTTGATCCTACGGCCTTTTCAACATTCTCGTTTATCCTGTCCATCCCTATATTCAGGGTCCCCTGGTTGCTAGGGATAAGAATAACCGCAGGGATTATCTCTTTGTCATATCTATCCACAGTATCTGGTATCAAATTGGCAATCTGCTCTGTGATAAAGATAACGCCATAATTATTTTTGGCCATGGTATCCACTGTTTTTCTGGCTTCCTCTTCCTCCCATACGGTATACACATCTACACCTAGAGCCTTGAAGGCCAGAACGGAATCCTTGTCGCCAATTACTCCCACTTTAAACATAAAGATCACGCAACCTTTCTCTTATGGCCTCCGGTGAAAGATTGTTCGTCTTAGAAACCATTATAATCCTTAATATCTTAATTTCCATTTCCTTGGCCACCAGATATGAAAAGAGGGGCTCCGGTCCGAATGTAACGGATTTGGAATCCTTGTTCAGCTTGATCATGTAGTTGTCCATATACTTTTCAAAAGCGGACAGTCTACCTGTCTCCTGATAAGCCTGGAGACCCTTAAGAAGCTCCTTGCTGATCCTGGCATGCCTGAACTTGTTCATCATTACATCGATTGAATCGTTCATTGTGAGGAGTATGTCATCCCTTTCAATGTTCCCGTTGAAAAGAATCACTTCCCTGAAGAAGTTAAGGTCCTTGCCTTGCTTCTTGAGCCTGATTGCAGCAGATACATTTAAAAAATCGATGTAATCCTTGACATATGCCTTGAACAGGTCTATTCCAGTGCCTTCGGCTACTTTATATAGATGCTTGAAATAGTGTCTGTCTGCAAGTATGTCTATTCTCTGAGGATCCTCCTGCTGGTCATAGTCCTTAAGTATCTCTTCAATGGCCTCTTTGAACTGGAGGGGAATGTCCCTCATCTGCTCTGCATTGAACATCGCCTTCAACTTATTGAAATCAACCGTTCCCACCTGGATGTACAGGTCGGACAGGTCCTTCTGCATCACGTGCTCCTTAAGCATAACCTTAAGGTTGTGGTAGTCGTACTTAAGGGCCATCAGATCCACAACCTCTTCCCGAGGTGAAATCTCTCTCATAAGATCGTATACCCTTTTCAGCTCATGGGACAAAATCTGTTCGTAATCCTCACCTTTCTCCACAGCTGATACTGCACCTGCATATTCTGTATCTCCAAGGGTTCTCAGTACCTCTTCAAGATCCTTTGCATCGACCATCTTGTCAATGGTCAACTGGTCAAGGAGCTTGGTTTCAAGGACTCTGGTACGGGTTACCCCTTGGGTAAATTCCATTCTATCCATGAACTCACTCCTATTCTTCAAAGAGTTTCTGTGCTATCTCCCCTTCGAGGTCCTCCCTGATTTCATCCACCAGGGCATCAAACGTATAGTTGTAAACTATTTCTCCATCCTTAAGTATATATCCTGACTTTACAGATTCATCCTCCACAAGCTCCATCTCCTTGGAAAGCTCCTTAAGCTGGTCCATTTTACCGGTTGGTATTAGAAGTGTGGGCTTGCCATCTGTCTTGATCTTTTCAAAAGAAGATTTTACATAGTCCAGGTACTCATTCTTGTCAAGGTTTGACAGCTTATCCTTTGCCATCTGAAACACCTTGTCCATAACCTCCTGCTTTGCAGAAAGCTTTTCATCCCGAACCTTGAGCTCAGCGCTTGAGATCACTCTGCTCTTTAGCATTTGTGCCTCGGCTGCTGCTTTTTCAATGATCTTCTCCTTTCTCTCATTTGCTTCCTTTACCCTGTGGTTGATATGGCTTTTATTCTTCTTTTCAGCCTCTTCAACCATCTCACTTGCCTTGTTTTTGGCATCCTCAAGAATCTTTTGGGTAAGGTTATCTAAATTTGACATAGCTTCACATCCTTACTTTTTCTAGAAACTTACAGCATTTACAAGAATTAGTGAGATTACAAATGCCAGCAGGGCATATGTCTCAACCATTACCGAGTAGATGATACCCTTTGTTGAATGCTCTTCGTTCTTGGCAAGAATTGAGATACCTGAAGCCGCAACCTTACCCTGAGCGATTGCTGATTGCCATCCAACAAAACCGATTGGCATACAAGCAGCCAATAGATACATACCATGAGCAAGGGTCATACCTGCATCAAGCTGTCCAAGAACCAAAAGTCCGATAACAAAACCGTAAAGACCCTGTGTACCTGGTAGAAGCTGAAGTACAAGCGAACGACCGAATTTCTCCGGCTCCTCGATTATCAAGCCGCTTGCTGCCTGTCCTACAATTCCAATCCCGATCGCTGAGCCTATCCCTGAAAGGAATACAGCCACCGCTATACCTAGTCCTGCGAAAAATACCCCACCATATGAAACAATAAATTCAGTAAATATCATTTACATTTCCTCCTAACCTATTTTAGATTGATATATTTTGGTTTGCTTCTAAACTCCTTGAACCTCTTTCCTCCACCTTCGTAGAATTTGCTGAAGAACTCAACGAAAATAAGTCTTATGGCATGAACATAAGCTCCAAGGAGCGTCAGTCCAAGATTGAATGTCTGCCCGAAGATGAAGATTATAATGGCTCCGATAAATCCCAGCACTCCACTTCCTGCAACCATTCCTGCCATCATATTGACCGCACCGGCTATGAATCCGCCGGCAAGTCCCAGGGCCATAAGCCTTGAATAAGATACAAAGTCACCTACATAGCCTGATATTCCATACAGGGAGTAGATTCCTCCTCCTATCTTACCTACCATTCCTTCTGCATCCCTTCCACCTGTGAGAACAATTCCAGCCATTCCAGCTATCATAACTATGAAGCTTATGGTTTTTACAATCTCAGGTAGGGTCATGACAATATTCAGAAGGTAAACTATCGCTCCGGTCAATGCAAGATACCAGAAGCCCACATCAAAGAGAGCATCCTTGGTTTTTCCATTATGCACAAGGACGTAAGCCTTTATTCCCAGTGCAAAGTATATGTGGATCAAACCAAATATGATCGATAGTATCAGAAGGGAATTGTAATCCTCCGCGGGCTCAAACAATCCCGGCAAAGGTATTATCCCTCCAAATAGAGACCCGTAGAGGAATCCCCATATTATAACTGAAAAGCTCAGATAATAGAAAAACCTTACGAAAAGCTTAGTGTTTTCCTTAAGATTGAAATTCTTAAGAACGTACATGGTTCCTATCAGCATAATAAGACCGTATCCAACGTCGGCAGCCATCATGCCAAAGAAGGCAAGGTAAAATGGCGCCAAAAGAGGCGTAGGGTCCACTTCACTGTATTTGGGCAGTGCATACATCCCAGTTAGGGACTCAAATGCCTTTGCAAATTTTGAATTCTTCAAAAGAATCGGAGTGTCATCACTTTCCCTCTCCGCTTCCTTCATTTCCATATAGTAGATATTATCAAGTCTATCTCTTACATTTCTCTCAAACTCCTCCGCCTTGTCTGAAGGTATGTAGCCTTTTATGACGTCGACGTTGTCTGTTGATACGAAATTTTCAGCAGCAGCTGTCCTCAGCTTTTTGTTGCTAAGGTAGTCGTATACAAGCTCCAAACTGGATTTCTGAGAGGTCATTGATCTAAGTTCCTTTTCGACCTCATCCATCTGGGAAGTCAGTTCCCCGATTCTTTCATCTATCTTTTCCATCTCCTGGGCGGGTTTTTCATCCCCATGGATTACAATTTTGGAAAAGCTCGTATTCCTAAGGCTGTCTATTGCCTTCTTTACTTCGTCTCCATAGGACATGGCCACAACGTACAAATTGTCCTTGTCCTCTTCCACGATTTCGTAATAGGTATTTTCGAAGCCTGTCATTTCCTCATCAAGTCTCTCCCTGAGCTTTTTAGGTACAGTACCTGTGAAGATCTCAGCTCTGTTTATCCCATTGATATCTGATATTGGAAGATCTATTGATTTCCAGGGCTTAAGCTCCAACAGTCTTGCTCTTGCCTTTTCCTTCTCATGCTTAAGGGATTCCATCCTTCCCCAAAGCTCTTCAACCCCATCCAGGGCCTCTTTGTAATCAATGGACTGTGCCTGCTCTTCAAGCTCATCGAAGGTATAGGTGCCAACACCCTCCTTCATGGCTTTGATGCCAGTTGGTTTTTCGTGGAATTTCGACAATATCTTTATGGCGCTCCCTACTCTGTTGATGTCGTCATCGATTTCCATAATCCTTTCCGGCACTTTGACATTTCTTAATCCCAATTCTGAAAGGGTTTCGTCTACACCAAGATTTGTGAAATGGACATATTCAAACTTCTGAAGCTCGTGGAGAAGATCTTCCTTGGATGAATCGAAGGCAAATAAGCTGAATTCGTTCATCTTAACTATTGCCATTACTGTTCACGATCCTCTCAATTATTATATTAGCCACCTTTTCCAGCTTCTCGCTTTCCATCCTCTTCAGTTTCTCAGCCTCTGCACTACCCTTTTCAAGAATCGGCTTTGCTTTGGCTTCCCCCTCTTCAACAGCAGCCTTCTTAAGGCTATCAGCCTCCAGGTTAGCTTCATCAAGAATCCTCTTAAACTCTTCCTCCGCTTTCTGGGATGATTCCTCAGTGGATTTTTTAACTTTGTTACTGGCTTCCTCTAGAATTTCCCTGGCCTTCTCCTCTGCTTTTTTTACAGCCAGTATAGCATCTGTTGCCATCGCTTCACCCCCTACAATGTATATAGTTAAATAATCTTAAATACTACGACTATACTAACTAATTCTATAATAATTATTCTGATAAATCAATAATTTGAGAATAATTTATCAATTTATTTGCAGATTTTCTACAACTTTCCCTTGCCCTTAACGCCTGTAAATGGCTGTATCTCAGCGTTTATTCCCACTATTCCCGTTGAAATAATTTTTGCATAAGTGACGGATTTCACTAAAGTACAAGACTTATTTTTGATAATATTCTCGCACTGTGAAAAGCATTTTTTTCTGATTCCACTGATCTCTATCACCGCTTCTCCCAAGGTGTACCTTTCTCCCTCCTTGAATCGGGCATCATCCGTATGGGTAATGTTCTCGGTAAACCTTGGTATACACAATCCTGTAATTTCTTCCTTTTCAATGTCCTCCCTCACCTTTAGAGGAAGAAGGGACAGCTGTCTCTCCCCACCCTTTGCGTTCTTATCCCCCTCTATGCCCTTGTCCTTGACAAGCATAGCCTCCTTAAGACCTAGGGTCTCACCGTCTGTAGTTCTTATGTTGATCCTCGCAACCTTCAACCTATCACCTCTTTGCCAGTTCCATGGACTTCCCAATGAAAAAGAAAAGACCAACATAGTTGATCTCTCAATTATCTCTTACCAGGCATCTTTCTCTCTATGAACCGTTTCTTATCCGCATTATCCTTCTCTGTAAGCTGTTCATGAACTTCCTTCAGACGGTCTATTTTCTCCTTTATCCTCTTGCCGTCATTGGAAAGCTCCTTAACCGTCCTTTTGCTCTTTTTCAGGTCAAATTCTCGTTTTGTAATGGAAAAATCTCCAGACTTGAGATCCTCCACCAACTCCCTGGGCTTTTTTATCTTTTTCTTTGTAAAGTTATCCATCATATCACCCCAAGATATATCTACCCTATGGAGGGTTTTCTGAATCTGTATATTTCCTTACTATATATATGGAAAGGACAGCTTGTAAGTTTCCTTAAGCTGTCCCTTTCCTATCTGTAGCTATGAATACTTGGCAATATGTTGTTGACGCCTATAAATGTGAATATGACACTTATAAAACCTATCACCGCAAACCATGCAGCTGGTTTTCCCTTCCATCCCCTATTGAATCTCAGGTGGATGTACACGGAATAAATCAGCCAGGTTATAAGGGACCAGGTTTCCTTTGGGTCCCAGGCCCAGTATCTTGACCAGGCATATTTTGCCCATATGGCTCCGGTCACTATTACCAGGGTCAGCATAAGGTACCCGAAGGCAATAACCCTGTAGCTTAGATAGTCACACACCTCTGACTTGGGCAGCACAGTTTTGCCATCTCCAGTTTCCTTCTGCCGCTCTCCAATAAGATACATTGCTGCAAGTCCAGCTGCCACTGCAAAGGACCCGTAGCTTATGACTGCGGTTCCAACATGTATATACAGCCAACCGCTTTGAAGGGCAGGCATAAGAGGTTTTATTGCCTTGGGCAGCATTGAGGCATATCCCATCACAAGAAATGCAATGGGCATGACAAAGGCACCAACTCCAGTGAACCTGTATGCAAAGTGGAGCACAAGATAACAAAGGACAATACCCCAGGCAAAGCTGGTGGCGAATTCAAACTGATTTGTAAAGGGGAGTCTGCCCGATTCAATCACCCTTAAAATTATTGCAACGGTGTGTATTCCAAAGCCTGCCACCGTAAGTGAAATGGCAATCTTACCTATACTTTCCTTTTTCATGGCTACAAATATGAAAAAGAGAACTGCTGAAAGGGTGTACCCCGCAAATGCAAGGGTGAACATCAATTCCTCAAAATATACAAGATCCATCCTTATTCCTCCTTCTCAGTTGATTGTTGAACCAGCTGTCTTACCTGATAGTCAAAGCCCCAGGTGTTCTGTCTTGTTATGGTTCTTATGCTTTTTTCCTCCACCTGAATATGCTTGGGATAAAAGTAGAAGGAGAAAATCAATCCCAAGGTCATTAGGAGACTTCCCAGCATTACAAAAATATACCCGAAATCCTTTCTGAAAGTCAGTCCAGTGTAAAGGCTCGAGTCGGTAAAGGTCAGTTTGAAGTCCTTGTACTGAATTGACTGCCCAGGCTCAAGGATATCAGAAGATACGTGGTTTCCGAATTCATAAAGGATTACGGCATAATATGGATTAAGCTCCTGTTCTGTCATGGTAATTGGCTCTCCCAATGATGTTATGGTCATGTTTGGGAAGTAACCGTACAAATAAACCGTTAGATGACCAGGTTGGTAAAAATATGATTCTCCGTTTCTAAGAAGTGCATTTTGCTCCTCTCCTTCAGGCCCAAGGATGGAAAGGCTGCTTGCCCAGCCATAGCTGGTTTGATAAAAGTCTACCTTATCCACCTTAAGGGGATTATTGACCCACATTGTATCGCTCCATTCCTCACCTTCAGGTCTTAACACGGTAACATCGCTGTAGTACTGGTCCACTGTTCCGTTATCCCTAAATCCCAGTCTGAAATCATCAAGCCTCAATGAAAATCCGTATTGGGGAAAGCCCTTAACATCTCCTGGCAGCATATTGAAAAAGCCCTCCTGTGCAAACATGTTCCCTATAAAGCTTCCAAGAATAATTATGATAATACCAAGGTGGGTAACAGAGGAACCAATATTGCCAATTCTGTGTTTACTGGCCCTGAATCCCTTTTCACCCTCCACTATGGTATACCTTTTTCTCTCCAGAATTCCCCTGAATTTCTGGATATCCATATTTTCAGCATGCAAATTATCCCCATCCGGCTTTGGTTTGGGGAAATGGTCCTTTTTCATTTTTTTAAGCTGTCCAGGCAGTATCCTTAAGGTACAACCTGCAAGATTCACTATGAACAGGAACAGCAGAATTCTAAATATCCATGAGCTGTAGACCTGGTCAAATTGGAGTGCGGTAATTATACTTCCCATAGCGGGATAGCTTTCTATGTAGAATTCCCTTTGTAACCCCTGAGGTAGAACGGTTCCTATGATTGAATATGCTGCTATGAAGATAAACAGTATTATCGCCAGCCCAAGGCTGGTCAACCTTCTGATGAACTTATCTATTGTCATCTACCTCCCCTGATGTTGATTTTTAAAAAAGGGGAGCAAGCTCCCCTTTTAATGTGCTAATAATCCAATGACGGTGGTAAAGGTGGTATGAGTCTGAAGTTTGCCTCGCTATCTGTCTCTCTGAAGTCATCTTCACTCAACCAGATTCTTGTGTTTCCATGGCAGGATTCACAGCTTTCATTCTGGAATGTACTTGCCTGTACATTGTGAGTCGGCGAATACTTCCAGTTTGTAATTTCATTGAAGTTAGGCATCATGTTCTCACCAACAACATCAAGCATTGCCTCCTGTCCAGGAACATGCCTCAAGGCTACGTATTTGTATGGCCTTTCCTCTGTTGGATTGGGGTTAAGACCAACCCTGAACATAATCTTGCTTTCAGATGAGCTTTGTAATGCGGTTCCATCCTCATTTGGATCTAGATGACACTCAAAGCAGTTGTTGTTTGCCTGTGCATGGCATACCTGACATGAAAGAGAGTCTCCATGAACCTTGTGATTTACATCCGTTGCAACAGCTGGATCCTTATCGGTGTGACAATCAGTACATGCCGGAAGGTTCTCCTCCCACATATTCTTGGTCTCTTCCCCAGATCCATGGAAGTTATCAACCGGATGGCAGTCCATACAGGTCATTCCTGCATCAAAATGGGCATCTCCTCCAAAGCCTATCAACCCCATATACTCCCCGGCGTTTCTGGCATTATGGCATGCGTAGCAATTCTCCTCCATTGAAGGAGTCCCAAGGAATGTGTGTTGATCAACAAGACCATTTGAAAAGTTCTTTGCCCTGCTTACATGACAATCTCCACAGGTTGCATGACACTTGTAGCAATCCTGGTCAAATACCTCCTCATGATGAGGTGATTCAGACAAGGACATCACATCGGCAAATGCCGCCAAACCGTTTTCCATCCCGTGTAGATTGTAGTGGATGGATGTTGCATATACATCAGTTACATTGCTGTGACAAGCTCCGCAGTTTGCGTCGAAGTTCCTTGATGGATATGGATCCATCCCTTCATGGGCAACTGCCTTGTCAACCTCGTTTGCTCCACCGTGACAGGTTATGCAGCCAAGGCTTCCGTGTGTGGAGTCTACAAACTCCAGTGATACAAGAAACATCTCCACAGCTTCCAGCTGTGGTCCTGGGGCGCCTCAGCCCCCTGTGTCTTCCGCAACAGGCTGTTCCTCAACCCAGGTAGATGCAGCTATTACTGCTTCGCTGGTATGGCAGGCCACACAGCTTGCGCTGTCAACTGATGGAAACTCAAAAGGCTTGTCTTCTCCCCCGCCAACAAGCGTGTACTCCTCCTCAGGCAATCCAGGTAGAATTCCCATCTGATATATTCCAATAGCAACCACTGCAAGTACTGCAACGATTGCAAGGCTGCCTATCCAGCTATTGAAGATTTTGGGTTTTGACATAGATCTCACCCCCTGTTAAGTAGATCTTTATTGCCTCTTTTAATCAGTTACCTTTGGAAGCTCAGCTCCGTCCCAGCCTGTCATCCCTCTGTTAAGGCTTATTGCATTATAGCCCATCATTCTCAATGGAGCTATTGTTATGCCCGCTGTCTGCCCTGTGTAACAGGTTACATATGCAGGTCTGTTCATAGGTATCTGGTCTACATTTGCACCAACCTCTTTGAATGGTATATGGATTGCACCTTCTATGTGCCCTTCAGCGTAAGCGTCAGCCTGTCTTATATCAACTACAGTTATTGCATCGGGATTCTCCTCAACTAAAGCCAATAGGTCTGCCGGTGCAATTATATAGTTGTCAGCAGAGAAATAATCAACCGCTGCATCCCATATGATCTGCTCCTTTTCATCAAGCTCTGGTGCCTTTGCTTCAGGCAGTTCATTGGCTTCCATTTCTAGAGTGTCTTCACCGAGCTCCAGTGGGGCCCATCCAAAGTTCATGCCACCTCTAAAGGAAACTGCATTAAATCCAAGCATATTTGCCAGTGATGTAACCTGAGCGGATGTCTGGCCTGAATAGCATTGGAAAATTATTTGTCTGTTTGTTGGTAGAACTTCCCAGTGATTTCCCATTTCTCCATATGGAATATTGACTGCACCAGCAATGTGTCCTGCGGCATAGTCATCAGCCGATCTTAGGTCCACCCAGAAGACTGCTCCTGGATTCTCTTCAAACAAAGCCAAAGCTTCATCTGATGCCATTATAAAGTTATTGTCTGGAATGTTGTTAAGTAAATCAAGCGCTGCTTCCTTAAGTACCTCTTCTGGATCCAGTGCTGGCTCCTCTGCCGGCTCCTCTGCTGGCTCCTGGGCAGGCTCTTCTGCTGGTTCTTCCGCTGGAGGTGCTGGCTCTTCAGCCGGTGCAGCTGGTGAACATGCTGTAAGTACAGAAAGTGACATCAACAGTACCATCAGCATGCTTAAAAACTTTGTCTTGCTTCTCATAGAAACTCCCCCTTAAATTTGTGTTAGTTAAATTTTTAACTTAGTTTGGCAGGATTGATGACATACTCCCGTTACTCTAAAGTATAGCATTTTGTGGTCATATGTCAACATCTGTTGTAATTATCACATAATTACAACAATTCCATTCCTTCCTGAAGTAGCTCGTTATAATCCTTTAGGCCTGTAGCTTCCTTTGCCTCAAATGTCAGGGGGACAACATCTTCACGTGCTATGCTCTTTAAGTCAAATTTTCTGTTTAAGGCCATAAGCTGCTGGGTTCCCGCCTTTATCCTCCCAAGATAGGAATATAGTCCTATAGCTCCCGTGGAGAAGGTATCCGCATCATCATAATACTGTCTCAGCTCTCTAAGACCTTCAAACAGCTCTTCCTTGGTCTGTCCAAATCTTTGGAAATCCTTGGGTACATTCCCCTCCTCAACAAGGTCCCCCACCGTCTTTCCTACCATTGCCGCAGTCATTGCAGCTCTTCCGATTCCTACAATATTAATATATGGAGCTCCCAGTGCAAGCGCCTTGAAAACCTGATCCTCCATGGCAATCCCACCTGTGATCGCAACCTGTGGAAGTCTGTACCCCTTGTTATCCATCTCCTTCAATAGTGAATAGAGAATGCTCTCAAGTACAATTGTCGGTATTCCCCATTCATTCATCATCTTCACAGGGCTGTTTCCGGAACCACCACCGGCACCGTCAAAGGTGACAAGGTCAACCCCAGCCTTTGAAGCGATCATGAGAATCCTTGCAAGATCTCCTGGGTCAAATGGACCGGTCTTGAAGAATACCCTCTTGGCTCCCATTTCCTTCAGCTCCCTTACCCGACGCACAAGGTGGTCCTCATTCCATATTGGTAGCTTTCCTACCTTCTCAAACCTCTGGCCAATTCCGACCTTATACTTCTCTGAAATCTCCTCATCCTCAGGATCCGGGTGGACAATGTATCCCCTTTCCTTAAGCTTTAGAGCCTCTTCAAGGGTGTTGACCATTCCAAGACCCTGAATCCCCTTTGCAGCCTGAGCGAACTTCAGCTCCACGGACGTTGCCCCAAGCTCCTTGATTGCATAATCCAGTACGCCATTGTACTCATCATCGTAGTTGCCCTGAAGGACAATGTCTCCGTAGCCCCTACCATACTTTCTGAAGGAATCAAGCATTTCACCGATCAGCGGAGCCTTTTTCACCTTGCCATTCTCCAAAACCAGTTCAGGATCCTTCATGATTACATCCTCGCCAATTACCACAAGGACTCCAGCCATTGCCGCACCTGCATAATAATCCCTCCAGTTAAGCTTTGCCATTGCAGGCAGGATAATGGGCAGTTTAAGCTTCACAGGATTTTCGATTCCAACTGATGTTTCCATGTTCGCATTTGGGTATGTAGCCTCGTAGGGATCCTCCTTGCAACCCCAGGCACCAAAGACCCTTCCATTGATGTTCAGATGAGAATAGTCCACCGGGTAATCCTTCTCCGATGCAAACTGATTCCTATCTGTCTGAAATGGGTAGGTCGCCTCTTTTCCCCTTAAGGCAGAGAGTCCAATTTCACACATTCCAGTGCAGTTTGCCGTACATACAGAGCACATTCCCGAAAAGGGAGAAAGATTATCTGGTGTTCTCATTCTGGTGTTTGTTACTGAGCTTCCCAAGCTGGGACTATAAGTCATTGATATTCCTCCTTTACTTTAACCTGATACAGTCTATGTCTTAATATTACGCCTTTTTATAACATATGTCAATTTCAAAAGGTTGCTAAAATGTGATATAATCTAGTCAGCTTAAGGAGGTAGATCTATGAAAAAGATAACTGTTTTTGGAAGCCCGCTTTGACCGGAGTGTGAACCACTGAGAGAGTTTCTCTTGGAAAATGGAGTGGAGTTTCAGTATATCGATATAACCGACAGCATGAGAAGCCTAAAGATTTTCCTGGCCTTCAGGGATAAATCCGATTATTTCGATCCAATAAGAAAGAAGGGTAGCGTTGGAATACCAACAATTATGATAGGACACGGCGAGAAGTTTCTTGAGGGTGTTCCTGGAATGGACCTTTCTGAACTAAAATAAGGCCCGACAAATTTGTCGGGCCTTATTTTAGTTATCTATACTTTTTTATAAAATATCATATCGGAATAGATTGTACCCCTGTGCTCCTCATATCTAAATCCAGCCATGATGTAGTTCTGCTTTTGCCTGAAGGCCAGGGATGCAAAGTTAGGCAGGGGATTAACCACGGTTTCAGAGAATATGTAGTGAATATCATTCTCCTTCATGTCCTCTATGATCCTCCTGTAAATCTTACTACCTATACCCTTGCCTGTATGCTTGGCTTCTATGGCTGTCTTGTCGATAAGGATGAAATCATCAAGATGTGACATCTCAAAGGATGGGTGCCAGTATATGTCCTCTATCCAGGTTGGATTGTACTTCAGCCACATTTCCTTTTTGTAGGCAAGTGAAAACCCAACTATTTCATCATTTAACTCTGCAACATAAAAATATCGAAGGTTCTCTATCCTATCCTTGTACTGGTCGATGTAATAATCCGGATACAAATGAAAATCATCTATCAAGAAGCCCTGATACGAGTCCCTACCACCTTCCGTAACACTGCAGGCAATTTTGTAGACCCCTATTTCATCACCTTTATGGGCTCTTCTTATGTTTATCTTATCTAGATTTATATCATGTTCTTTAACAAATTTGACATTTGAGTTCATACAGCCACCTCCCAATAATAAACCTACTCACCATCTATTTTTTGATGCCTAAACGCCTTTAACTCTTTTATTTTACACCAAAAACTCCAATAACTGAAGCTAATTGGAGATATTTGATGAAATACTGATATATTTAAGGTTTAATTGCCAAATATTAACTTTTACCTCAATTCCTATAATTTTTGTTGGGAATAAGCCCAATGTGGGTAATATATTATATAACCCTTGGAAGAAAAAAAGGAGTGATTTTGATGAATAGGAAGTATTTAAGCATATTGATCCTCGTGCTTGTTGCAGCAATGGCGCTTGTAGGCTGTTCCTCAGGAAACGAATCAGAGGCACCCGCCGAAGAAGGCGACAGGGTTTTCACCCTGGAGGAGCTTGCAGAGTACGACGGAACCGATGGCAACGATGCATATATCGCAGTTGACGGAGTTGTGTACGACGTGACAGATTCCGACATGTGGGATGCAGGTGGCCACAATGGATACCAGGCCGGACAGGATTTGACTGAAGAGATCAAGAATGTTTCTCCTCATGGCGTTTCTGTTCTTAGCAGAATGCCCGTAGTTGGAACTTTGGAAGAATAATCTGCTTGGGGGTGTTGTATGTATTCAGTATTGGGATGGCTTAATGTAGTTATACTGGGAGTAATTCTATCCCCTTTTGCCCTGAACTTTCTAAACAGGAAGTTTTTCAAAACCCAGAACAGACTCTTTAGGGATACTGTGAAGTTTCTACGAAGATTGCATAAGCCATTTGGTGTTGCAATGGCTGTTCTTGCCCTTGTTCATGGTTATTTGGCAATGGGAGGAATAAGGCTTCATACGGGAAGTCTTCTTTACGCTTCCATTTTCGTGACCGCTTTGCTTGGAGGAAGCTTCTATAAGCTTAAAAAGAGATCCTTGTTTGTTTGGCATAAGAGGATGGCATTCTTGTCATTCCTGCTGTTGCTGCTTCACCTGTTTTACCCCAGCGCACTGTTTTATTTGCTCAATTGAAAAATCCCGGGAAACCGGGATTTTTTAGTTTTCTTCAATATATACAATCCTTGTCTCCCTAAGCTCTCCCCTTGATGGGTGGACTGCCGCAAAGGTAACAACATGAAACTTCTCCTTAAGCTCAGCTGCAGGAATCAAGATCAGTTTACCCTTGTCCATCTCTACGGGGTGTCTCAGTCCATCGATTACACCATAAATCTCAACGTCTTTATGGTTTCCAACAATATCCGCAGAAAATACAGGTCTGTTATTCCCAAAAATCTCTCCCATACTGAAGTCAGGTGATATTTCAACCCCTTCAAGCATGGACCTTCCTTCAGCAATCCGGTCGTTATGCTTTATGACTCTTAGGATGTTAAGGCCAAGGATTTTCTTTACCTCCTGGTCAGTATAGCCTCTTCTAGCCAGCTCCTCAGTTATTCTGTACACCTTTGAAGCATCCTCCATATCCACAGGTAGATATGCCCCGTCAAAGTCAGAGCCAAGCCCTACATGGTCTACTCCCACAAGGTCGATTATATGATCCATATGGTCCACGATATCCTTCACATAGGTGTTGCCTCGCTTACCCACAAATTCATCATGGTATACAACCCCAATTACTCCACCATTCTCTCCAATTGCTTCAATCTGATCGTCCTTTAGATTTCTTGGGTGAGGTACAACTCCATATGCACCCGAGTGGGAGGCTATTACAGGACCTCTGGTGTTACCTATAACATCCCAAAAACTTTCCTGGGACAGATGACTAACATCTGCAATTATTCCCAGACTGTTCATCCTTTCAAGAGCTAGGATGCCAAGAGCCGTTAGACCGCTTTCACTTGGTGTCCCGTTGTAATCTCCGTAGGCACTGTATAGCCCTTCTGCCAGATCATTTGAGTAGTTCCAGGTGAACCCAATTGATTTCACCCCAAGATCCCTGTATTGAAGCAGCAGGTCTTCCCAGTTCATTTTCGTTATTGAATATGCACCTTCAATGGAGGGGATTGCTGCAATCTTTCTTTTCAAAAGAACCTTCTCAATTTCATCGTAGCTGGAGGCAATTTCAAGAATGTCAGAGTTGTTCCTTTCAGTCCAGTACAATGCATTGAAAAGCGCCAGGGTTCTGCTTAGGCTCCTTTCAGGCTGCCCATAAAATGGAGATGAGTAAGCTGCAAAAAAGGGTACGCTTATGTTTCCCGCCCGCAGCTTCCATAAATCTGCATGGAGGTCAGTTCTTTTTCTGATGTCCTTATGAGGCAGCCAGCTGCTTTCATCAATTATCCTAAGCATTGTGTCATTGTGTCCGTCCACAACCACTGAGTCAATATGAAGCTTAAGGGGATTACTTATGTGATTAAAAACTCCCTGGGCAGTAGAATAACCTCCTGCAATTATCACTGCCACAAGAAGTACCATGATTTTCTTCATAAGGTATTCTCCTCTCTGCTATTCCAAAGCCTTCTTCTTACTGAAGGTAAGAGTTATCAGGAAGGAAACAAGCAAAAGACCAAAGCTCACAAGAAACGCAGGCCCATAGGCACCTGTGGAGTCATAGATTGCTGCACCGGTCATTGGCCCGATTATTCCTCCAAGTCCCCAGCCTGAGAAGAGGAGACCATAGTTGAATCCAAAGTACTTTGTTCCATAATAGTCTCCAACAGCTGCAGGAAACACCGAGAATCCCGCTCCATAGCAAAGACCGGCAAGGGCCGCTGCAAGAACCATGACAGGTACTGAAACGGCATTTCTGAACAGGAGCATATTTGCAGCCTGAAATAGAAACAATACCCTCATTGTGTTGATCCTTCCTATTCTATCTGAGACACTTCCGCCAAGTATTCTTCCAGAACTGTTGAATATTGAAATAACCATCACTAGGATAAATCCAGCCTGCCAACCAATCTGAATGTTTGCTATGCTGGATATGTGAGATATTACCATAAGTCCAGCTGATGACGAGAGCCCAAACATTAGCCAAAGCCTGTAGAACTCACTTGTTCTAAGCATTTCTCTCCATTGTATATCCCTTGAGTGAATGTAGTCCGCCCTTGCCTTGAATCCTTCAAAGTCATAGCCTTCAGGAGGATTTTCAAGCTTCAATGAAAGGATCAGGGTTGTTGACAGCACCAAAACCCCAATATATAGAAGCGTCCTGGCAACTCCCACGGTTCCCACCAGGAAGGTTCCCAGGGGAGAGTACAGCAGTGCTGATAATCCAACACCTGCAACTACAATTCCGGTTATCTTTCCCTTCATGCTGGGATGAAACCATTTTATGGCTGGGGGGGCGGTTGATATGGTAATGATTCCAACTCCTGCTCCAGCCATAACCCCTATGGTAAGTAGCATCAATACTGGGTCCAAAAATATTCCCGAAAGAATAAATCCCAAGCCAACAAGTACACTGCCCAGTAGACCGGATATCCTGGGCCCCTTCTCATCCTGAAATTTTCCAAAAACAACCATGGCCAAGGGGAATGCGATTGTGAATATTGTGTATGGAAGCGAGGCTTCCTTGCTGCTCCAGCCGTGATTCTCAACCAGGGCCTTGCTGATTATACTCCAGGCATACATCATACCTGTCATGAAGTTTATCAGGGCAGCAGCTATTACAACCTGCCTACCCCTGTTTGTTTTGCCAGTAATATTATTTATCATACCTGTCTCCTTTATATTTGCTGTAAATATTATAACATGATTCAAAGGTTTTTTTTGAATATGGACAAATTTTACATATATTGTGCTATTATTAAATATATTCAGTACATACAAATGAAATGATGGTGATAAAATGATGGCATCAACCAAAAGCTTGCTATTGAGTCTTGTAATTCCAATGATTATCCTATTGACCAAGCCCCTTGGTCTGTCACTTGATCAGTCAATAATTCTTGCAGCCCTTATCTTGACACTTACCCTATGGGTGAACAAGACAGTCAGCCGAACCTATTCTTCACTGTTTCTGATACTTGTTTTTCTATTGTTTGGCAATACGCCCGTGGATAAGGTATTTACATTCCCACTTTCGGACAACTTTCTGCTTATTGTGCTGTCTTTTCTGTTTTCCGAAGGTATTGTTAAGAGCAGAATGATTGACAGGCTCTTAAAGCCCTACATAGGTTACCTTGCAACCTCAATACCTAGGCTTTTCCTATCCATATGGCTCATGTCCCTCATTATGATCTTTGTCATTCCCCAGCCCTTCATAAGGCTTATTCTCCTGGGTACCATCTTCAGGGAGTACCTAAACGGAGAAGGGATAGATGAGGATGCCAAGGAGCCGATACTTCTTGGGGTTTTTCTCATTGCAATAATCACAAACACCTTCTCCCTCAAGGGTGATATAATCATGAACCCAGCCCTTATTGCCATGTCAGGAATCGATATTAGCCAAGCCCAGTGGACAAGGTATTTTCTGCTTCCTGGACTTATACACCTGATATTTCTGATGTCAATTTTCCTTGCTATGAACAGATATGATTTGGCAAAATATAAAAAATCAAAGGGAAGAATCCCATCAATTCAGCTTGACGGGGACGACAAGAAAAAGCTTCTGCTTGTCCTTCTGCCACTTGTTTTCTGGGCTTTTGAACAGCTGCATCCAGTTCCTGGTACGGTGGTGATCCTGATAGGAATAATCCTTATGTACATAGGCAGGATCCTGTCCTTCAAGGACCTTGGGAGCATACAGTGGTCCCTTTTGGTATTCCTTACTGCAACCTTTTCCATAGGCCCTGTCATGTCTGGAAGCGGCACTGCCCAGATCCTTTTCGGACAGATGAAGCCAATATTTCCACAGGAATATTCCCTCCTGATGGTCCTTGCGGTAATACTCTCCTCAATGGCCATACACATGATCCTTGGAAGCATCGTTACCACAATGTCTGTTGTTCTGCCAGGCATGGCCTTGCTTACAGAAGGTATAATGTCTCCCATCCTGGTGGCCCTGATTGTATTTGTAACACTTGCACTTCATTTCATTCTACCATTTCACAGCGTCCACCTGGTAGTTGGAGAAGGCTACGGCTTCTTCTCCCAGAAGCGGGTCATAAAGACCGGCATTGTACTTACAGCGGTGATACTTTTATCACTTTTTGCCATTTATATACCTTGGTGGCATTTTGTAGGTCTTTCTTAACCTGATTGTAAACGGATTGTATTACTTTGAACATTTTTCTGGGGTATAATTACTCAAAAGGAGATGAGATAAATGAAGAAAGGCTTAAAATTCACAGCTCTGCTTCTTGGAATCCTAATGATGGTGCCCCTCTTTGGAGGCTGCGGCTCCATGATAGCAAAGGAGGAGTCCTCCATGGACGGAGCTGCCCCCTATCCTACAGAAACACCTGCAGAGGCTCCTGCATATGAAGAGGCCGGAGAGCCCCAGCGTGACAATGGACTTGGAACTCCCAGCTATTCGGAATCCATCGAGCCGGACAAGATCATAACCACAATTAGCATGACCTTTGAGACAACTGAATTCGATCAATCACTGGAAAAGTTGTACTTACTTATAGATGAAGCTGGAGGTTATCTTTCAAGCTCAAATGTGTACTACTCAAGCTACTACAACTCCCAGATGTATCAGCGTGGAGACTTTGCAATACGAATCCCCAGAGACAAGGTAAACCAGTTTAAGGGATTGGTCCCTCAGGTTGGTAACCTTACAAACGAAAGCACCTCCAAGGAGGATGTGACCAGATACTATACCGATACAGAGTCAAGACTTAATGTCCTGGAGATAAAGGAGGAAAGGCTTCTTTCATTACTTGAGAGGGCTGAGGAAATTGAGGACATCATAAAGCTTGAGGACCAGTTGAGCGAGGTCATCTATGAAAAGGAAAACCTCAAGGCCACACTTGTCAACCTTGATGACAGGATTGACTATTCAACCTTCCATATATCACTTATTGAGGTTGGGAAGGTTAGTACCACAGAAACCAAGGAAACACCTTTCCTCACAAGAATACAGAATGCATTTGAAAATTCACTATACCAGTTTAGAATATCCGCTGAAAACTTTGCAGTATTTATGGTCTACAACCTTCCAGGACTTCTTGTTCTTTTGATTGTTGCCATAATCCTTTACAAAATAATCAAAAGAATAGTCAGTGGACCTAAAAAGCCTCCAAAGGAAAAGAAACAGAAGAAGAATAAAGATGACAGATTTGTTGAAAAAGAAGACAGCAAGGACGAAAAAAAAGATGATTCCCAGGCCTAAGGCCTGGAATCATCTTTTTCAATTTATTTTCCCTTCTTGATCCATTCTGCCACCTGGACAGTCCTTCTTGCCTGGTGCTTGACCGCTTCCTCAACATCATCTATGATGTCACCCTCCTGGGAAACCGTTGCAGTTGTTCCGTATGGGTTTCCACCAGCGGCAAACAGAGATCCATCAGTGTAACCTGGAGCTGCTATGATCGCTCCCCAGTGCATGAAGGTTGAATACATTGCCTTTACAGCACCCTCCTGTCCACCATTTGGGTTCTGTGCTGAGGACATTGCAGATACAACCTTGTTTGCAAGCTTACCTTCAGCCCAAAGACCTCCCTGCATGTCAAAGAAGTTTTTCATCTGTGAAGGTGCATTTCCAAATCTTGCTCCTGCGCTGAAGATAATTGCATCTGCCCAGTCAAGATCCTCAGATGAAGCTATCCTGACGTCCTTGGTCAGCTCAGCTATTTCCTTCATTCTCGGATTTCCGTCAATTATCTCCTGGGGAATGAGCTCCTGAACCTTCAATAGCCTAACCTCCGCACCAGCCTCCTTGGCAGCCTCTTCAGCCCACTTGGCCATTTTGTAGTTGGCACCATTTGCACTGTAATACACTATAGATAGTTTTACCTTGTCCATTAAATAACCTCCTATATATTAACTTCATAATTAACGCTCGTGAAGACCTTATACCCGGTAGGTTTTTCATTAAAACAAAAAGATACCCTTTTGGGGTATCTTTTTTATAATCATTACAATTATTTGCTCATATTGCATTTAGGGCACAGGCCGGTGATAAGAACCTGTTCGTCATTGATCAGATAACCCTCTACATTATCCATAAAGGTAATCTCCGATACGGCTATATCGTATATGGAATCACACTCCTGACACTTGAAGTGCCCGTGAAAACCACGTTCCGCTTCATATCTCAGCTCATTTCCCTCGATATTGATGGCCTTGGCCAGTCCCTTTTCCACAAGAAGCTTCAAGGTATTGTAGACTGTTGTCTTAGATAGGGTCAAAATCTCTTTACCTAGTTTCTCATATATTTCGTCCACCGTAGGATGGATTCTTTCCTCAAGAAGGTAATTCAAAATTCTCACCCTTATATAGGACGGCCTAATTCCCTTTGACTTTAAAGTTTTAAGTTCCGTATCGAATTTTTTCATGAATCAACAACTCCAATTAATATTTATACCATTTACATAATACCTCATTTAATGGTATAAATCAACACATTTCATTTAGTCTTCAAAAGCCTCGCTAACCTTCCACTCTTTCCATACATTACCTACAAGGTCAGGTCCCGGCTTAAGGGTTTTCTTTCCAGGTCTCCATCCTGAAGGAGCGACTTCAGCACCCTTGGTCTCCCTAACAAGCTGGAATGCCTTGATTTGTCTGATTGTCTCCATTACATTTCTTCCTACTGGAGGTGTAAGTACCTCGAAACCTTGGATTATTCCATCTGGATCTATCAGGAACCTTCCTCTTGTCTCCACTCCACTGCCCTCGTCATAGATTCCATACATCTTGCCAACGTATCCATCAGAATCCGATGCCATTGGGAATGGAATATCCTTTCCGATCATCTTTGAAAGCTCATTGTCATTCCATACCTTGTGAACAAACTGGCTATCAACGCTCATTGATATAACCTCTACCCCAAGCTTCTGGAACTCGTCAAATTTTTCAGCAACTGCTGAAACCTCAGTAGCTCAGACAAAGGTGAAGTCTCCTGGATAGAAGCAAAGCACTACCCATTTGCCCTTATAGTCCTCCAACTTAACATTTGTAAATTCTCCCTTATAAAATGCTGGTGCCTCAAAAAGTGGTGCTGGTTTTCCTACTTTAACCATAGACTGTTCCTCCTTTTTAACTTCAGTGATACTTACTGTCCCTTCCTCAACTGGCTTGTTCTTCTTGATCTCCGGTCTTGCACAGCCGGAATTAGGTTGTTCTGTCAAATGGACACCTCCTTAATTGTAATTATAATATTATTGTAATCATTACATTTATGTTGTTATGATAACATATAGCTGTCAATACTGTAAATACCCATTTGCAAATTCATGGAAACTATTTTTATGGGATTATGTTTATAATTATAAAACCTCCCATATGGGAGGTTCCCTATCATCCTATATATGTTATGACTAAAAATGAAACTGCAATTCCAGAAAGTACAGAAAGAACAAGATTTCCCTTCCAGTAAGCAAGAGCACCAGCAACTCCTATTCCAGCGATTGCTGCAGGAACCATATCCGGATCCGAGGTGAGTATGCCTCTGACAATCAGTATGCTCAGGGATGTATAGGGCACAAGCTGGAGAAATCTCATCATGGAGGGTCTAAGCTTAAGCTTCTGCAGGAGCATCAGGGGCAGAAGCCTTGGGAGATATGTCACAAGTGCCATTCCAAATATAACAGGTAAGTAACTATTCATCATTATCCTCCTTCCCCATAACCACCACACCCAGGGCGGAGGCTATTATGATCCCGGCAATTATATCCCAACCCGATGAGAGCATACCAGTCCTGAAAATTGCAATATAAGTAACCGCTCCCAAGAGTGCAGGCTTGAGATAGTCCTTGTTTACCTTGAAGGAAGGAAATAAAAGGGCTGCAAACATTGCATAAAGACCCAAGCCCAAGCTTTCCTGGAGAGCCTGGGGTATGACTTCTCCCACCAGGTATCCAACAGCTGTTCCACTGGCCCATGCTCCATATGCAATCAGATTCACTGTTAGGATAAAGGGTAGGGATAGCTTGTCCTTGTTGAAGGAAAGTACAGAGAAGGTCTCATCGGTTATTCCAAACCCGATAACGGGAAGAAATCCTGCTGTATCCTTTTTTAGGTTTACAGACAGGGATGCGCTCATCATCATATGACGAAGATTAAGCAGAAATGTTGCAAGGATTATGCTTCCTGCACTTACGCCTGCCCTTACGAGATCCAGAAACATAAACTGACTTGCACCTGCATAGACCAGCATTGAGGTCGCTGAGGTATCCACTATTGTCAGGCCTGTATTCTTGGCAAGCAATCCATAGGCCATTGCTATGGGAAAGTAGCCAAGTATCAGTGGCGATCCGGCAACCATTCCATCTCTTATCAATTCTTTTCTGTCATGACTCATGCTAAAACCTCTTTTCATTTACATTAGATTAATTATAACCAATATTTCGGGTTTCTAACATAATTTTGTCTTTATTGGCAAATTTAAGCAATTGAAAAGGGTTTGTAACTCATTTTCCCCATCCGGTATGTTATACTTTTAGTATATTCTAAAATGGAGGGATAGATATGGATAGAGAACGACTGGGAAAAAATAGATATTTTCTAAAGACTACCATAAGAGACCAGATTGACATATCAGACAACGACCAGAACAAGGGCGTTCCAATGCCTGAGATTCAAAAGCCTCATAGCGATGGGCAGCAGCTGTTGGACCTGGTTCCAGCGGAGGAACTAAAGGAGATGTCAGGCATGAAGCTTACAGAGGCCATCGGAGACAGAAGAACCAGAAGAAAGTTTGATCCAGAAAGCATGATGACCCTCAAGGAACTATCCTACCTTCTGTGGGCGACACAGGGAGTGAGGAAGAATTCGGGAACTACCATTTTTAGAACTGTTCCTTCCGCTGGCAACAGACATGCCTTTGAAACCTACCTGGCAGTCTTCAATGTTGAAGGGTTGGAGCAGGGAATCTACAGGTATCTTCCACTTGACCACAGGCTGGTTCTTGAGAGGAAGGTTGAGGATCTAAGGGAAAAGGTCAACCTGGCATCAAAGGGACAGGTTTTTGTGGGAGCTGGTTCAGTTGCTTTCATATGGGCTGCAATTCCCTACAGGATGGAATGGAGATATACCCTGGCGGCGCACAAGTCGATTCTTCTTGATGCCGGGCATATCTGCCAGAATCTTTATCTAGCTTCAGAGGCTCTGGGCTATGGAACCTGTGCAATTGGAAATTACAGTCAGGAGCTTGCCGATAAGCTTGTGGGCGTTGACGGAAAAGAGGAATTTGTGGTTTATATGGCACCTGTTGGAAAATAGATTGGAGTAGATATGCTATGAGAATTTTTGTTGATGCAGATGGCTGTCCTGTAGTACAGGTGGCCATCAGGCTGGCCAAGGAATTTAATGTTCCCATCACCCTTGTAAAAAACTATGCACATGTGCTTAATGATGACTATGCAGAAATCATTACGGTTGACACAACTGCCGACAGTGCCGATTACTACATTGCAAACCACCTTTCAAAGGGAGACATTGTGGTGACCCAGGACAACGGCCTTGCCGCCATGTGCCTGTCCCGTCAGGCAATACCCGTAAACCAGAACGGTCTTGTTATAGACGATTCCAACCTTATCACCATGCTCTCAGGAAGGCATCTTCACAGGGAGCTTAGAAGCCAGGGAATCTACACATCTAAGGCAAAGAAGAGAAAAAAGGGAAGCGACAGGGCATTTGAGGAGTCCCTAAGAAAGCTGCTATTGGAGGTGAGCGGTAGTGAAGCTTAACAAGAAGCTTATTAAGGGTGTAATAATCCTGACAGGCCTTCTGGCACTTGCATCCCTTGCTGCTATGCTTCACCTGAGGCTTGACAACCTGGTTTTTCTGGAGCATTACTACGACCTTAGGGTCCACCAGGAAGGGGACTATTACCAGGAGTTCAGGCTGATGTATATCACAAACGCCCATGACAAGAGGGTTGTGAACCATGTAGAGTTTCCCGAATATCCCTATATAAGCCTTTCTGCCACTGAGCAGGGGTTTATGAACCACTTCCCATGGGAATCATCCAACGGGCAGACACCTGGAGAAATTCACGGCAGGTACAGCACAAGGACAATCCATTGCCGGATCAGCCAGGTTCCAAGTGCGGATGAACTGGACGGAGCAGTTGTAAAGACTGCGAGGGTATTCTTCAATGACGGTACCCAGATGGATGTAAACATAGGAGAGCTTCATTTCTACGTATTTGGATTTGAGGACAGGTCCTTTGAAAGTGTTTCCTCATCAGGCTCATCAGATGGATCAAGCTCCTCCAGATACAGGGCAATTGAGGATGTTACCCTGGCTTCTGTTAAGAATCCAATGCTTGAGAGATTTGAACATAGACTGGACTTGAAGGTCAATGACCATGTAATCGATGGCATAGATGGCTTGGAAATAAAGGAGAGGGAGTACCTGGAAATCAGGTCTAAGCTTTATCCAGGTTCCGACCCCAGGGATGTCTATACCATGGTGGACATTCACCCTGAGCTAACATATGAAAAAAGTGATGGGGAAATGGGTAAAATGAGGTTCTACAACATTGACAGCATCTATCACGGATTCAATTTCATGGACCTATACAGATACCTCAACGCCAGGGAGGTGCTTTAGATGAAGGATGGATACAAGAAAATATTCTGGGGAGTATTCATAGCAACCTTCAGTATTAATCTGGGAATGGTTAAGATCCTGCCTGCATTTATTGGCTGGATGGTTGTGGCATCTGGAATATCCATATTGGAGGTTAAGTCGGATTCAGTGGATTATGGAACCGCCAAGACCATATCCTATGTATTGGTTGCCATAACCCTTGTGGGAGGATTGCTGAATGTCTTTGGAAAAATCAATCTCTCATCACATTATATGCTGCTTTTCTATCCCTTGATGGTTATGCTGATTGAATTGATCCTGCTTCACAGGATATTTGAAGGCTCGGTACAAAGCCTGGAGAGTATGGAAAATTATTCTGCAAGTGGTGTATATGTTGGAAAGGATAGAACCTATATAATACTAAGCGGGATAAGCATTATTCTGGTTTCCATCACCTTGTTTCTTAACCTGGATACCTTGGGTTTTTTTGCTGGCATATTTGCGCTTGTCACAAGAATATACCTTCTAGCTGCAATCAGCTCCCTTGGCAAGGAGGATTGGGGCGGTACTGATGAAATGGAGGAGAATGATTATGATCCTGAACATACTTCTGTTTGATGATTTTGAAACCCTTGATGTCTTTGGACCTGTTGAGGTCTTTGGCAATCTTCCCACATACTATGAACCAAGATATCTCTCAATGGACGGCGGGAAGATAAAAAGCCGCCACGGTGTCCAGGTCCAAACAGAATCCATTGAGGTCTTCTCACCTGATGGAATTCTATTCATACCTGGTGGATATGGAATTAGACCACTTGTAAAGGATCCGAAATATGTGGATGCGGTCAGGGACCTTTGTGAAAAAAGCCTGTTTTGCCTTACAGTCTGCACAGGCTCGGCCCTTCTGGCCAAAACCGGCCTCCTAAAGGGCCTGCAGGCCACTTCAAACAAGCTTTCCTTTGATTGGTTGGTTTCAGTTGACCCGGCTGTACTTTGGTTAAAAAAGGCCAGGTGGGCAGTCCATGGAAAGTACTGGACCTCTTCTGGAGTCTCGGCGGGAATTGATATGGCTCTTGCATTTGTGGAAAATATAAATGGTAGGGATGAAGCAGAAAGGGTTGCAAAATTCATGGAATATATATGGAACGAGGATATTGATAACGACCCGTTTTCTTCTATATAAGGACCGGCTTTTGCCGGTCCCATTTTTATTCTATTGATTCCTCATATAGGTTCAGATTATAGGTTTTAGTATACCTGATATCATTTATCTGAAGCCTTAAATCCTCTCCAGTTCCTTCAAACTCCAGGGTTCTGGTATTGAGAATATCCTCGTCCTTCTTCTCATAGGTGGACTCGGATGTTTCAAGAAGGTCGTAATAGTCTCCGTCCGCCTGGAGCTTAACCCCTGGAATCCTGGTTCCCTCTTGTGTTGTTATTGTGATGTATGCCTTTCCATTTCTATTTTCAATAGAATTGATAAATATCTCATTTCCTCTTATCTCAAGGGTCTTCCCCTCCCAGATTTCCATCTCCACATCCAGCTTTTCGTGGACGCTTACAGAATTGAGGTCTAGTCTCAGGTCCTTGGTATCCTTGGGGACTGCATCAAACCTTACATCGAATCTTGTCCCCTTCATGTCCGTGCTCATACCTGCACCTTTTCTATCAATTTCAATTCCATCAGCATATAGGCTCAATTCCATATTATGTGGCATCATGTATTCCTCATTTAGCCTATCCATACCAAGTGATATAAGGTCCTGGATCTCCCCCTTCACAACTGTTGATGTGGATGACATGCTCATATCTTCAATTGTCATTGTTCTTCCTGCAAGCTCCACCTTATTGCCAATTGATACTCTGATTGTTTCACCCACAGCCTTGTTTCTATCCAGCTTGAATTTTATCTCTCCCTGTTCCCAGATTCCGTCGTTCTTTTCATGAGTGAGCTCCAAAACGACCGTCCTAATAAAAAATGGTGGTGCTTCATCAGTTGTAAATACCCACTTTTGCATATGTTCTTCTTCAATGATTTCACCTGCTCCGCTTGAACCTACATTCATGAATGGAATATCCGGCGAAACCCGTACGTAAACATCGTCAATATTACCTGATTTTGTCTTATCCTCAATGGTGTAGAAGAAGACCATTCCATTCCCATCAAGCATAACTCCATCCACCTGAACCTGGATACCATCACTGAAAAGATAACTTTTGTCTATGATCTGTCCTTCACCCATTCTGCTAAGCTGGAGTAGAGTTCCATCCATAACGGTCTCGTACCCAATCAGCTGCTTCCCATAGAAGGCAAGAGTTGAGCTGTTGTAGGTAAGTATTGCTCCCATGAGAAATATTGCGGCAATCCTTCTAATTGATAATTTTCTTTGGACTTTTTTCTCATCAAGTGTAGCCTTAAGCTTTTCCTCAAGTGAATCAGGAGCGTTAAGATCTTCATATTCATTTCTTTTTTCCTCAAGCATCCTATCTAGCCTGCTCATCCAAATTCTCCTCTCCCATTGCACTCCTAAGTTTATCCATGGCAGTATTGATTCTTGATTTCACAGTTCCAGGGGGAATCTCCAGAAGCTCTGAAATGGAATTGTAATCCATATCAAGGTAATACCTAAGCCTTATTATTTCCTGATGGTTTTCCTTTAGTTTCCCAAGGTAACGGTCCAGGTCCATCCGATCTTCCCCTCCTGTAAATTCTAGAGACTCCTCCTTTACAGCTTCCACAGGAATTGCTCTCTTTCTGCTGTCCAGGCTTCTTCTGCAAAGATTAACCAGGATTGTCTTGCTCCAGGAAAAGAAACTTTCTTCCTTCCGAAGATTCCTTATATTGTCATAGAGGCTTAGGATCATCTCCTGAACCATATCCTCTGCATCCTGCTGATTTTTCATATAAACATAGGCAAGCCTGTAATAATTGTCCTTTTCCTGAAGGATAAGCTTAAGAAGGGCTTCCTTGTCTCCCTTTTTCGCCTTTTTTACAAGGTATTTCAATTCCACCATTTCACCTCATTTCATCACTAAGAGTATTTGGAGACCAAAAAGGTTCATTTTATTTCAGAAAAAAATTTTGCACCTGTACACAGGTGCAAATTTATCCTAGCCTAATATGTCTCCCGGTTGTACCGGCTTGTCTGGAGTTATGAGGACAACTCCACCTTCAGAGTAGGTACCCATTACAAGGATTTCAGACTGAAATCCTGCAATGTTCCTGGGAGGAAAATTAACCACCGCAAGTACCTGCTTCCCAATAAGCTCCTGTGGTGTGTAATGCTCTGTTATCTGGGCGCTGGAATTCTTTTTCCCGATCTCAGGTCCCATGTCCACCACAAGCTTATATGAAGGCTTTCTTGCCTTTTCAAAGGGCTTAGCCTCGATGATTTTCCCAACCCGGATATCAAGCTTCAAAAAATCGTCAAAGGTCACCTGACTCTTCTCTGTCATCCTACCACCTTACCCTTTCATAGTTAATGTATCTGTAGTATATGTCATCCTGCCTATGAACCTCCGATTCCCATACGGCCTCCCAATCATTATCCAGGTCAAGGTTTGGAATGAAGGTGTCGGTAGCCCTGAAATCCTTGAATATCTTGGTTATATAAGCCTTGTTGCAGAAAAGAAGCAGCTGTCTTGCAATTGTTCCTCCGCCTGTTACAAACACCTCCATCTTCTTGTCAGGGTTCACTTCCTTTAAAAGAGGAAAAAGATCCTCCAGTGAGTTGACTACAAGAAAACCCTCCGGCTTGTAATCCTTGTTTCTGGTTACAAGGATGTTGATCCTGTTAGGTAGGGGCTTCTGGTCTGGAAGGGCCTGGAGGGTCTTCCTCCCCATTATCACAATATGCCCCTCCGTAATCCTTCTGAACCTGTGCAGGTCCTCCTCTATCTCAACCAGCATCTGGCCGTTAAAGCCAATTTTCCAGTTTCCGTCTACAGCAAATATCAAATTCATCATTTTCCCCCTATGCCTTGAAATTATATATTGGTATTATCCTCTCCACAACCTCCACAGTTTCATCCAGTCGCTGAAGTATTTCCTCCAGTGGCTTGTATGCAAATGGGCTTTCGTCCAAGGTGCCCTCATGGACAGAGGTCGAGTAGATTCCTTCCATCAAGCTTCTGAATTCCTCCAGTGATGCCTTCTTCTTTGCATCCCTTCTGCTCCTTAGCCTGCCTGCCCCATGGGGAGCTGAAAAGTTCCAATCTGCATTTCCCTTGCCCCTTACTAGCAGGGAACCTTCCCTCATATTTATGGGGATTAGCAGGTCTTCTCCCTCATAGGCTGAAATGGCACCTTTCCTTGTGATGTTGTCCCTGAAGTCGATATAGTTGTGAATAGTGTGGAAGTGCTGAAAATCATCCAGCTTTTCTCCAAAAAATTCCCTAAGGATAATCTCTGCAATGCCTTCCCTGTTTATTTTAGCATAATTCTGGGCAATTTTCATATCATGAAGATAGTCATCCTTTTCCTTGCCGGTAAGGTAGCAGAGATCCTTTGGATAATCTCCCTTGCAGGATTTCTGGGCAAGCCTTTGATAATGGTCAGCTATTTGCTTTCCAAGGTTTCTGCTTCCCGAGTGAATTGTAAGATAAAGCATTTCCTTTGAATCCCTGCCCAGCTCGATGAAATGGTTTCCCCCTCCCAGGGTCCCCAGACTCCTCTGAAACCTCTCCCTTCCCTTAAGGTGCTTAAGGCATTTCAGCTTTTCAATCTCAGGGTCAGTAAACACATTGTCCCTGTGTGTCTTTGTTCCCGATGGGACTTTTTTCCTGATGAACCTGTCCAGTTCCTCCAGTGGCAATTCCCTGTCTTCCAGCTTCACAAGAAGCATTCCACAGCCAATGTCAACACCAACAATATTTGGAATCACAATATCGCCCATCTGGGCAGTGAGTCCAATGACACAGCCCATTCCCTGATGGATGTCAGGCATGATTTTAACCTTCTTGTTTTTCATATAGTCCTGGTCAAGAAACCTTTCTATCTGTTCCTTGGCTCCATCCTCAAGGTTTTCCGTAAAAATTTCAGCCTCTCCATACTTACCATTGATTATCATGCTATCACCACCTGTCCTTAATATCTATACCCAAGGTAGTCCACCCATTGTCACCAAATTGTAAATTGAAACATCCTCCCGGTAGTGCTAGAATTAACATAAGGAAATCTATCAATTTACCTTACGAAAGGAGCAAGCTATGAAAAAGTTGATTATATTGATGTTTGCATTGATAATGGCAGTTGCTCTTGCAGCCTGTGGAGGTTCACAGGAGCCGGAGGAGCCAGCTGAGCCACCTGCTGTTGAAGAGCCTGCCCAGGAGCCTGAAGAAGAGCCAGAGGAGCCTCAGGAACAGACTGCAGAAGTGATCCTCTATTTTGCAAACAACGAGTATGTTGAAACTGGTGATGAGCAATACGAGTGGATGCTTACGGAAACAAGAACAGTTACCTACGATGATGAGGTGTGTCTTGAGGAGGCCGTTGTAAGGGCCCTTATGGAAGGACCTGAGGATGATGAGAACCTTAGTACCGGATTCCCGGATTCAGTCCAGCTGATCGGTGTAAGCGTACTTGATGGAACCGCATATGTAAACTTCTCAAGTGATGGGCTGGGAGGCGGCTCCATGCAGGAAAGCTATGTAATCAGCCAGACGGTTCAATCCCTTGGCGAACTGGGCTCTGTCCAAAGAGTACAGTTCCTGGTGGACGACCAGGAAGCTGAAAGCCTCATGGGTCATATCAGCATTGAGGACCCCATTGAAGTGACAGTAGAATAGTCCAGAAATTCAATAATCCAGGCAAAGGCCTGGATTATTTTTATGCTATGATTATTCTTATTCTGTTTCCTGACGGGTCCTCAGTGAAGAGTACCCCATCCTCAATTTCAGCCTTATAGTTTCCTTGCTTAAGCTCTTCAAATATCTTCTTCTGGGCTTCCCCATCCGGTGCTGCAAGGGTGTAGTATCTCAGTCCCGTTGCATTTTCAGGAGCGGCCTTTGCTCCTTTGCCGTTCCATACGTTAAGGCCAATGTGATGATGGTAGCCACCGGTTGAAATGAAGTTTGCTGAGCCTGCCATTTGGGCAACCCTCTTAAATCCAATCCTCCTGTAGTAGCTAAATGCCTCCTCCAGATCACCTACATGCAGGTGCATGTGTCCAAGTTTTGTCCCTTCAGGCATTCCTGTCCAGTCCAAATCCCTTCCAAGCTCCATCAGCCCCCTGAAATCCAGGGGATCCGTACCCATGAGGACCTGGTCTCCGTCCCACTCCCATTGGCTATCTGGAACATCCGCATAGACCTCAATTCCATTGTCCTCGGGATCCTGCAGATAAAGAGCCTCGCTGACCTCGTGGTCCGCACCACCGGTTAAGGGAACGTTATTATCCCTTAGGTGGTTTATGAAGCTCCCCAGATGCTTTCTGTCCGGAAGAAGTATCGCGAAGTGGTAGAGTCCCGACCTTCTTGGAGGCTTCTGGATCACATTTTCTGGCCTCTCCAAGGTCAGAATTCTTCTTCCTGATGTGCCAAGATGGACAACATCATCCTTCTTTTCAAGTATTTCAAACCCCATGCTGTCCCTGTAAAACCTGGTCATCTTTTCCATATCCATTACATTAAGGCTTAGGTTCAATGGATATATCAATGGATCTGTGTGAAATTTATTCATATTTATCACCTTCTATATGTTAGTGGTGTTTATTTACCCAAGGCAGGAAATATTAAACTCTTATCATTGCCCCCACCATGTTCTATACACCACATAGGGTATTATTGCAAATATGAATACAAATTCCCTGGGTGCGTAGACGAAATCTCCCGTAAGCCAGAAAAGCACCGCGAACCTGTCTGGAAGAACCAGGTATAAAAGACCCAGGACAGCCAAGGAAATGACCAGCACCAATATTCCTTTCCTGTTCTTCACCCTTCTCACTCCTTCGGTCTCTAGTCAGTCAATGTGCTAAGATACCTCTTCATGTATCTTATACCCACCGCTCCCAAGGGAGCTGTCAGAACAATGGAAAGAACAGCCATGGACAAGATCACATCTCCCCCTTGTACTCCATAGGCAAGGGGCACAGCGCCTATGGCAGCCTGAACAGTGGCCTTTGGGGTATAGGCAACAGCGCAGAACAGCTTTTCCTTACTGTTAAGGTCAGTTCCCAAAAGAGCTATATAGACTCCAAGTGACCTTAGTAAAAGTCCGGCAGCAATTATGATAATCCCCACTCCCCCTGCATTCAGGGTTACCCCAAGATCCACCTGTGCTCCAACAAGGACAAAGAGAAGTATTTCCGCAAGTATCCAAATCTTGTTGAACTTTACAGACAGCCTCTTTGCAACTATTCCCCTTTTCAAGAGGATTGCAAAACCGATTGTCATGACTCCAAGAAATCCCGAGAAGGGAACAGTCTCCTTTATCAAATCCTCAAATCCCATAAGGACTATAGCAGCACCAAGTATCATCAGGACCTTTTTTGTGTCTCTAATATGGTGGGTCTCAAAAATTCTTACAAATACAAGTCCAACAACGAATCCCACGCCAATCCCCGTCAAGATAGAAATCGGTATGGTCATCATCTGGAACCCAAGATTAATATCCTTTCCCCCATATAGACCGAGAAAGCTGGTGAAGATTGTTATTGCAACAATATCATCAAGGGAGGCCCCTGCCAGTATCAATGTTGGTATGTTTTTATCCTCTCCCCTTCTTTCATCCTTCATCTGCAGCATTGCTGGTACAACTACCGCAGGTGAAACGGCGGCAATTATAAATCCCATTATCCCACCCTGGATCAGTGAAAAATCGAATAATACCGTTGAGACCAGCATTACAGTTGCACCTTCAAGAACTCCAGGGATAAAGCTAAGTCCCAAAGCTGGCCTGCCTACCTTTTTAAGTACATCCCAATCCAGTCCAAGGCCTGCCCTTAAAAGTATTATTATCAGTGCTATTTCCCTGAAGTCCGCAGATACCCTCATAAGCTCCGGACTCATCAGATCCAGTCCGCTTGGACCCATCATTATTCCCACAAGTAGCATACCCAAGAGTCCCGGTAGCCTTAACTTCTCCATTATCCAGTTGGCCGCAAGACCAAGTATCGTTATTATTCCCAAACTGGTTGCCATAGTTTCCTCCTCTAAATTGACATAAAAAAACTCCCGCCAGGGACTCATTTAAAGTCCCGGGCAGGAGTCATTAGCCGAAGCAGTCAATGGTGAACCCCATCACCTATTATCATTTGTTTCATGTATGATTATAACCTTTAAAGTGTCCAAAGGTCAATTATAATATTCTTTTCGCACCTTCGTTCTCAAGTTTGTGTCTGTACACTTTCCAGCTTGGAAATTCCTTTCCTATGAACTTGGAGACATTGTCAAATACCTGGTCGTCCCCCTCCTTGGCAATGCACATGATTGTTGAGCCTGCTCCACTTAGGTATGAACCTAGAACCCCCAATTCCTGTGACTCGGCCATTACCTTGTCAAAGCCCGGAATCAGGTCCCCCCTGTAGGGCTGGTGCATCTTATCCTGAAATCCTATTCTGATCATCTCATCCTGTCCTGTCATAAGGGCAGATACAAGGAGGGTTGCACGACTTACATTGTAAATGGCATCCTTTCTAGGAATTCCTTCGGGCAAGGCCGCCCTTGCCTTCTCAGTGGGAAGGTGATAATCAGGGACAATGGTTATAAAATCATAGCTGTTCTTTAGGGGGATCCTGATGCTGTACACCTCTCCCTCCTCCATGGCCGAGATCACAACACCTCCAAGTAGAGCCGGTGTGACATTATCCGGATGACCTTCCATGTAGGTTGCAATCCTTAAGATATCCTTTCTTTCAAGAGGACAACCCAGCACTTCATTGGCACCCATCATCCCTCCGATTATACATGCGGAGGATGATCCAAGACCTCTTGCAATTGGAATTTCAGCATCTATTTTTATCTCAACAGGCTCAGGCTCCCTTCCAAGATGCTCAAAAACCATGTTGTAGCCTTGATGAACCATTGAATCTATCTTTGTTGACCCGGCATTTGGCTTAAATGAAAATTCATTGTACCTGTCTATTGCAAGGCCCATGACATCGAAGCCTGGTCCCAGATTTGCACTTGTTGCCGGTACTCTTATCCTAACCATTTATTTCACCTCCTGAAGAAGCTTAAGGATCATGTCCCTCATCTCTTCTTTTTTACATACATTTCCATGAAGAACAGGAAGGGTTTCCAGTTCCCTTACCTGAATTGGTATTTCAACATCCATAGCCTTGGCAACCATGCCGATTCCCGTAAAAAGGTCCTGCGGGACATCTTTTCCCATTGAAGAAATTACCTTTTCAGGAAACTTGAAGGGGCTGGCTGTTGATGCCACTATTGTAGGCTTTGAGTCTCCAGTCTCCTTTAGATACTTCCTGTACACGCTGTAGGCAACAGCCGTATGGGGATCCATCACATAGCCTTCCTTGTCATACAAATCCCTGATGCTTGAAGCAACCTCTTCCTCGGTTGCAAATTCTCCGTATATTTCCTCTTTGCTGAAATCTGACCATGTAAAGTATCCTTCTCTTGTGAGTCCTTCCATCATCATTCTAACCGCTTCATGATCATTCCCTGAAATGTGGAAGAGGAATCTTTCCAGGTTGCTTGATACCAGTATGTCCATTGAGGGTGAGGATGTCAGAAGAAGGTCTCTCCTCCTGTCATAGGTTCCGGTTTCAAAGAAATCAGTGAGGACCTTGTTGTCGTTTGAAGAGCATATTAGCCTGTCAATTGGAAGTCCCATCATCTTTGCGTAGTATGCCGCCAGTATGTTCCCAAAGTTTCCTGTGGGAACAACAATGTTGATTTCCTGCCCAGCCTCTATCCTTCCATCCCTAAGGAGCTCCAGATAGCCGTATACATAATAGACAACCTGAGGGATCAGTCTGCCTATGTTGATAGAATTGGCTGAGGAAAGTACATAGCCTTCCTTTTTTAGCTCATTGTTGTATTCCTGGTCTCCAAATATATCCTTGATTCCCTTCTGGGCGTCGTCAAAGTTTCCTTCTATGGCCAGGACATGGGTGTTTTCTCCCCTTTGAGTTATCATCTGCAGCCTTTGAAGCTGACTTACCCCTCCCTTTGGATAGAAGACAAGCACATTCACTCCCGGCACATCTCTGAAGCCCTCAAGTGCAGCTTTCCCAGTATCTCCTGAGGTTGCTGCAAGGACCACAACCTCCTCCTCTATTCCCTTGTTATGGAGGGCAAACCTCATAAGGTAGGGGAGTATCGTCAGGGCCATATCCTTAAAAGCAAGGGTTGGTCCATGAAAAAGCTCAAGGAAATTCACTCCACCCTTTTCCACAAGCCTTACTGGCTCTCTGTTTCCAAACTTGTCACCATAAGCCCCGTTTACAGCCTCATCAAGGTCATCCTCCGGGTAGTCGTCAAAATACATCCCAAGGATCAGCTTGGCTAACTCCTTGTATGTCAAACCCTTCATATCTTCAAGCTTTGGAAGGGCCGGAAAGCTTTCCGGCACGAAAAGGCCACCGTCCTCTGCTATTCCCTTAATTATGGCCTCCATGGAAAAGACCGAATTATCCTGGTTTCTAGTACTGTAATATCTCATCTTATCCTCCTACTGTTCGATTGCAATCAATGAAAAAGGTTTATCCTCAAGTTCCGCCAGCCCTTGGAGCAGCTGGTAGAGCTTGACATCTCCTGTCATAAAAGCAAACTCTCCATCCTCCTCAAGAAGGACCTCCTGGGCGTACTCACTGAAGTTATCAAAGGAACTGTCATATCCTGAAATTCTAAGGTAGTACCTTCCGGTTATATCTTCGTTTCTGTTTTCAAGCTTTCTTCCCCTGAGAGGACTCATCTTTTTCTGTGTTCCCAAAATGCAGTCAATCACATCAGTCAGAATTGCATTTGCTGTTGGATACATTCCAGCTCCCGGGCCTTGAAAGCCAAGTGTTCCAGAGTAGCTACCATCCATTGAAATGCTGTTGTCCGCTCCGTTTACTCCTGCAAAATAGCTTCCCACAGGAAGAGCCTTTGGCTGTACTAAAGCCTGGTAGCCATCCTCCACCTCCCTGGCCTCAGCAATCAACTTTACCTTCATACCCTTCCCCTTGAGAAGCTCAATGTCAAGATCGGATATCTTGTCAATGCCATCACAGATTATATCGTCCTCAGTTATGGATGATCCAAGGGCAAGGGTGGACATTATCCTAAGCTTTCTCATTGTATCAATTCCCTCAACATCCGAGGATGGGTCAGCCTCTGCATAACCAAGCTTCTGGGCCTCCTTCAGGACATCATCATAGGCAAGTCCCTCATCGGTCATCCTTGTAAGGATATAGTTGCAGGTCCCGTTGAGGATACCCTGGATTCTTGTAATCCTGTTTAACCTTATCTGGTCCTTAAGGGGCTTGAGTACAGGGATTCCACCTGCTACACTTGCCTCATAAAGGAAGGATACCCCGTTTTCCTCCGCAAGGTGTGAAAGCTCCTCGAAATACGCCGAAACAACCGCCTTGTTTGCTGTTACAACGTGCTTTCCCCTGTCAAATGCCCTGCTTATGATCCTGTAGCTAAGCTCCACATCTCCTGTAACCTCAACAATTATATCAATATTCTCATCTGAAACAATGTCCTCCGGATTCAGTGTAAGCTTGCTCAAGGGTACCTCTGTACCACGCTCCTTGTACAGGTCCCTTACAAGTATGCTCTTGATTTCAATTTCCGTTCCAAGAAGTGCCTTCAGGTCCTCTCCCTTTTCCTGGAGGATCCTGTAGACTCCCTGTCCCACTGTTCCAAACCCAAGTAGTCCTATATTAATCATTTCATCTCCTCCCAGTTCTCAACAAGCAGCTTGCCAATCTGAACTGCGTTTGTAGCTGCTCCCTTCCTGATATTGTCCGCTACAATCCAAAGGTTTATGGTGTCATCCTGGCTGAAGTCCCTTCTTATCCTACCCACATATACCTCATTTTTCCCCTCTGCATCCTGGGGTATGGGGTATTCGCCATTTTGTGGATTGTCCTTTAGGATAATCCCAGGGTACTCTCCAAGCATCCTCTTCACAACATCCAGGTCGAATTTTCTGGAAAGCTGCACATTTGCTGAAACGCTGTGGGCAAACCTTACTGGAACCCTTACAGCTGTTGCAGTTACCTTCATTCCCTCATCGTGAAGAATCTTTCTGGTTTCATCTATCATCTTCATCTCTTCCTTGGTGTAGCCATTGTCCAGGAATACATCTATGTGAGGAAGCACATTCCCTTTGATTGGGTATGGATAGAATTCATTCAGACCTTCGTCCAGATCCCTAAGACCTTTGGTTCCCGAGCCTGATACACTCTGGTAGGTTGAATATACAACCCTTTCAATTCCGTATGCATCCTGAAGGGCCTTTAGTGGAAGCATACACTGGATTGTGGAGCAGTTGGGGTTGGCGATTATTCCCTTGGACTTCTTGATATCCTCAGGATTAACCTCCGGAACCACCAGGGGAACCTCAGGATTCATCCTGAATACAGAGCTATTGTCCACAACCTGAATTCCCTTTTCTGCAGCAACTGGAGCATACCTCTCGCTTACTGAACCTCCCGCTGAAAAGAATGCAATATCTATGTCTTCATCAAAGGCCTCGTCTGAAACCTTGATTACCTTGTACTCCCTGTCCTTGAACTGGATAAGTTCACCCTCTGACCTTTCAGATGCCATGGGGTAGAGATTTCCGATGGGAAAATCCTCCTCCTGAAGAACCTGAAGTATGGTTCTTCCAACCAGCCCTGTAGCTCCCACCACTGCAACATTGAATTTTTTCATCTAGCTTACCTCCCTTTCATTGAATGCGTTGTATATTGCCCTGACAGACTTTTCAAAATCATCGTTTTCAATTCCAATAAGGATGTTCAATTCACTTGAGCCCTGCGAGATCATCCTGATATTTATATCGTCCTTGTAAAGGGCTGTGAATACCCTTGATGAAACTCCCTTCGTGTTGATCATTCCCCTTCCCACAACAGCCAGCAGAGCCATCTTTGAATAGGCTGCAACATTATCCGGATTGCAGTATATCCTTATTTCCTCCATAAGCTTGGAAAGCTTTCCATTCAGCTCCTTGTCTGAGACGATCACAGATATTGAATCTATGCTTGAAGGCATGTGCTCGATTGTCACATCATTTGCTTCAAACACCGATACAAGCTTTCTCAAGAATCCCTTCTCCCCAGTCATACGGGTCTTTTCCACGGAGATTACAGTGAAGTCCTTCTTGCCTGCAAGCCCTGTTATAATTCCAGGACTAGGCTCTGACCAGTCGTCATTTACAATAAAGGTCCCCTGATCCTCCGGTATGTTTGTATTCCTTATCTGTATTGGGATTCCTTTGCTCTTTATTGGGAATATTGCCTCCTCATGAAGTACCGGAGCTCCCATATAGGACAGCTCCCTCAGTTCCTTGTAGGTAACTTCCCTGATTGGTAACGGGTCCTTTACAATTTTGGGGTCAGCCTTTAAGAAGCCTGAAACATCAGTCCAGTTTTCGTATAGCTTTGCCCCGACTCCATCTGCAAGGATTGACCCGGTAACATCTGATCCTCCCCTTGAGAAGGTTACAATGTTACCATCACCATCCGCTCCGTAGAAGCCAGGCACCACCGCCCTTTGAACCTCTGATAGCCTTTCCTTCACAAGCCTGCCTGTCTCTGCCTCATCAAGTGCTCCCCTTCTGTCAAACCTTATGACCTGGGCTGCATCTACGAAATCCGATTCAAGATAGTCCGCAAGAATCCGACCGTTGATGTATTCTCCTCTGCTTGCACAGTAGTCCCGTGAGGCTCCCTTGGATATGTCCTCTCTTACCTTATCTAGTATTTCACCTATTGGTGTTTCAAGATCCAGGTCTTTGCAGATACCTTCATAGCGGTCCCTGATTAGCTGAAACACTTCGTCAAAGTGCAAATCATGGGAGGAAAGCTGATGGCACATGTACAATAGGTCCGTTACCTTATGGTCCTTTCCATGTCTTTTCCCTGGTGCTGATGGCACAATGATTCTCCTGTCCGGATTCTCCGTGACTATTGCCTTCACCTTTCTGAACTGCTGGCTGTCCGCCAGTGAGCTTCCTCCGAATTTTGCAACAACAATACCTTCCATCTGCCTCGCCTCCTTTATATATTTCTTAAATTAACTGCCAAATAGCAGTATCTTTAATTTCCCTAAGTCTACTCACTTCGTTCGATCACTGGGCTCTCCATTTTCCCCAGTCCCATCCTCAAAAAAATGAAACACCCGCCCAAAAAAGGACGAGTGTTATATTCTCGCTTCCACCTAAATTCAAAAACTCTAATAACAGTCCGTAACGTGGCCCGACGCAATTCCCTACTGGTTTTCAGGATTGTACTCCGAGGTGGTTTTCTGACCTGGGTATCGCGAGAAGTCTTTCAGCCGGTGAACCTCTCTCTCTTTTGACCCTTCAGTTCATACTCTTCCTCATCAACGCTTTTAATCATTCTAATACCAAGAATGAAATCTGTCAAGAGAGGATTTTAAATTTTCTGTAAAAACTTTGTTTTGGTACAGCTCTACTTTACGGCATCCACGAAGGTCTTCACAAACACTGGAAGGTCATTTGGGTTCCTTGAGGTTATAAGGTTACCACTTACTACAACCTCCTTGTCAACCCAGTTTGCCCCTGCATTCACAAGGTCATCCCTTATTGAGAAGAACGAAGTCATGTCCTTTCCCTTAAGGTCACAGCAGGAAGCCATCATCCAAGGTCCGTGACAGATTGCTGCTATTGGCTTGTTTTGGCTGCAAAACTCCTTTACAAGGTCCTTTGTGGATTCTGTCCTTCTCATATTGTCTGGTGAAAATCCTCCAGGAATGAGGATCCCCGCATAATCAGCAGCCTTGACATCAGCTGATCCGTGTGTGCTTTTCATGCTCAAGCCTGATTTGCCCGTATATACAGTATCCTTCTTAGAACCAACAAGATGGACCTCAAAGTCCTCCATAAGTCTGAAGTAAGGATATATCAGCTCCTTCTCATCAAACAGGTTCTCTATCAATATTGCTACCTTTTTCATAAAATAATCCCTCCTAGTTTATTCTCTATTTTATTGTTTACCCGAAGGAGGGTTTTTTACTCTAAGGGATAAGGTTAAACATAATCAATCCCACAGTATTGATGGCAAGATTAGCCATTAGATGCACCACCCATGAGTTGATGATATTTCCGCTTCGTTCGTTGAGATAGTTGAAGATCAATCCACCTGTAAAGAGTCCCGCCATTGCCAACACAAATATGACTGGACTGAACCAACTTCCTATTATTGCAACATGATAGGCAGCAAATAAAAGAGCGCTTATGGAATATGCCCTCCACCTTCCCGTCCGTTGGAGCAGTCCAAGGAACAGGTAACCTCTGAAGAAGAACTCCTCCAGAAGAGAATTCAAGAAGGAAATATACAGGGCGACCAATATGAAATTGTCCCGATTGACTCCAAGGTCCTCCTCCAGGGCAACCCTTATTGCCTGAAGGTCGATGTAGGGTATGAGGATCAGATAGACCACCATTATTCCTCCATAGACTGCAAGACCAAGGGCTATGGACCTTGCCACGGCCTTCTTGCCTGTAGGAGTGAAGAGGTTTCCAAAGCTCTGGGATCTGCCATAGCCCGCACCGACAATTGGCAATACAAGAAACAGAAAGACCTTGATTAAGGATTTAGCTCCGTAGCCCGGATTTATGAAGCCATCCACTAGGGACATGAGGACCACCGAAAACAGGGAAAGTACAACTATTTTTTTCATTACAGCGGATACCTTCCCACAGGTGTAATAACTGGTTTTCCGTCCTTATCAAGGAGTACCGTAAGACCTCCTGCATAGCCCTCGCCTACAAACAGGTAATTCACTCCAGTCTCCCTGTCAACAATAACCTTGGTACTTGAAAGGGTTCCCTCCTTGTGAACAACCTGAAATCTCTTTTCAGCCATTCCCAACACCTCCTTGCTGTGATTGTAGCATTTTTTTTGCACTAAATCCAGATTCTTACCTTCTCCCCGTCAGATGATTCCACATCAACAAGGAGCAGGTCTCCTCCATGCTCTCTCTTGTAATCCTTGATTGTTCCTAGGCTCGACTTCAAATCTCCCGCAGTTATGCTCAAGGGCGAATGCTCACTAATCTTTGAAGCTGCAACCCTTAGGCTTATTGGATTGTCCGCCAGAAATTCCGGAATCGGAAATGACATGATCTTTCCCTCTGCACTTTGGATTTCAATCTTCATAGGACCACCTACTCTATGGTTATATCAACAAGGTCGCCATCGGCCGATTCAACCTCCACAAGCTTTCCGATTGCTCCCTGTTCAACCATTTGAACCAGACTCTCAAAATCAATCCCCTTTAGGTTTTCATTACCACCAACCATGCTATTCAGCATTCCGGACTGGAGTCCCATTTTTACCAATGCCATTGGAAGGTTAACATTGACCTTGTCACCATCCGCACTTAGAACCCTGATTCTCATGATCATCTTGTTGGGGTCCTTTCTTTCGTTTTCAGGAATGACCTGAGCCACCTTCTCCTGGTCACCTCGCATAAGCTCATCCAGGGTTACCCCGAAAAAATCCGCCAGATGGGGAAGTAGTCCTATGTCCGGGCATGAAATATCATTCTCCCACTTACTCACCGCCTGTGAGGATACTCCCATCTCCTCAGCCAGCTGATCCTGGGTAAATCCCTTTCTTCTTCTCAATTCACTGATTCTTTTCCCCAATGTCTGGGCCATGACCACACTCTCCCCTCTTATCTACAAATCCTTTCTTCTCATGCTCGTGTCATCAATATGCTGTGGCATATAAAAGTCGAAGCTTCTTTCCACCTTATTCTTCTTATAATCAATAAAGGCTTCCTTCTTCTCCCGGATTTTCCTTATTGCCCGTTCCTTACCTCTTAATATTTTTTGTCCGGTAGTAAACTCCATGACCTGGCCCCCTCTCTTGCATCCCTTCTACAGCTTAAGGATATACCTGGGAGAGGCCCATATGAAGCTATCATAAGTTGTTTTTCTACCTAAATTATAAACCATCAGTTGTATTTCTTACAACCGTTGGTTGAATTCTTGTATTTCACCAGCTTTCAAATTCCCGTTGCCATTTTTTATTTTTTTATGTATAATTAAAGGTGTTCATGCGGCTGTGGCGGAACTGGCAGACGCGCTAGATTCAGGTTCTAGTCCTAATTGCTAGGGTGGGGGTTCGAGTCCCTTCAGCCGCACCAGATTTGACAAGGCATTAAGCCTTGTCTTTTTTTCGTTTATTAGTGATATTCCCTCCATTCTTTGCTATACTAAAGGGGAAGAGAGGGGGTAGAATCATGAAGTTACATTATGTTAAGGTCAATCCGGCACAAAATATGACAGTCTTTGTCCTGGACCAGATTCCAAGAAAAGACCATGCCGAAATTTCACGCAAGCTTATGAGCTATGAAAGTGTACATGCAGAGCAGGTAGGTTTCATAGAAAAAACCTCACTGCCAGATTCCACAGAAACCCTTAGACTCCAAATGATGGGAGGGGAGTTCTGTGGCAACGCCAGCAGATCCTTTGCCGCCTATATGGTCTATACCGGGTATCCCTCGATTAAAAGTCAGGGTGAGGATTATCTAGTTCCCATACAGGTGTCAGGCTGGGAGAGGAATGTGGATTGCATTGTCACACCTCTTGGGGAAAGAAATCGGTTCCGTTCAAGGATCCAGATGCCATTGCCCCATTCAGTTGGTGCCCAGGAGTTTGTAATCCAGGGGGAAACCATTTCCACAATCAGGGTGGACTTCTTTGGGATAACCCACTTTGTGGTTGACAAGGATGCTGTAAGGAGCACTCTTGAGTTCTTCAATATTATAAAAACCCAAATGGACCAGGAGGGCTATGAAGCCTTTGGAATAATGTTTTATGATTTTGAGGAAAAATACCTGGAACCCCTTGTATATGTAAAGGGAACCGATACAACCTGCTGGGAAAAGAGCTGTGCCTCCGGAACCGCAGCACTTGGTGTTTGCCTTTCATATCTTGATGATGTGAGCATTTCAAGGGATGTGAACCAACCAGGTGGAACACTGAATATCGAAGTAAGATGGTCAGAAGGATCTGCTGATGAAATATTCCTTGACGGGGATGTTGAAATCATATCAGAAGGAACAGTATCACTTAATCTATAGGAGCAATTAAATGGAAGAAAAGACGTTAAAGAAGGCAATTTCAACAGCAGTGGAAACAGGAATGATCATGCTCCAGAACGGAGCAGAAACCTACAGGGTGGAGGAAACAATCAACAGGATGATTTCCTCCAAGACAAACTCCCCAGTGGAGGTTTTTGTCATGTCCACAGGTATAATTGTTGGAGCACACATAAATGGAGAGCCCTATACGACGGTTTCCAGGGTTCCCTCCATAGGACTTGACCTTGAGACAATCGCAAGGGCAAATTCCTTTTCCAGGATTTTTACCCAAGGGGATATGACCGAGGAGGAAACGGAGATAATACTTGCGGAGCTCAGGTCACCACCCAAGTTTTCAAAGCCCATACGATACGCCTTCAGCGGAATGGCAGGAGGCTTCTTTGTGCTGATGTTTGGCGGTACCTTCGTGGAGTTTGTACTGGCATATGTGGCATCCAGCATTACTGTTTTTTCAGTGGACAAGCTTACCATTCGCAAGCTGAATTTTTTTGTCAAGAACATCATTGGGGGGCTCATTTCAGCCCTCTTGAGCATATTTATTGTGTTTTTGGTGAGTGGTCTTTCAATGACTGCGGATTTTAACACTGTCATAATCGGACCCTTGATGACCCTGGTTCCAGGAGTTTCCCTGACCAACGGAATTCGTGACCTTATATCCGGAGAGCTTATAGCGGGAACCACCAAGATGATGGAGGCACTTTTCATTGCAATATCCCTGGCATTTGGTGTGGGTATCGTTCTGCAGGGAATCATTGCATTTATATAGGAGGATTTTTATGTACATTTTGACCCAGGGAATCTATTCCCTCCTGTGCGTTATCGGATTTTCAATAATATTCAACCTGCCAAGGCGACTTGTTCCCCTGGCATCCCTAAGTGGAATGCTTGGCTGGATCGTCTACATACTCCTTCAGCAGACCGCAACCAGCTTCATAATCCCAGCCTTTGTTGGGTCCATTTTTGTTGGACTTGTGGGAGAGCTGGCAGCAATATACAAAAAACAACCTGCTACAATATTTATTATTCCGGGAATAATACCATTTGTACCAGGCTATGGCATCTACTATACCATGTTTCACATTATCGACAACAATTTCTCCCAGGCTCTTGTAACCGGTGGGGAGTCACTTTTCATTGCAATTTCAATAGCCTGTGGCGTAGTTATTGCAACCTCTGTAGTCAGATACATACGTCCCTACCTTTTGAGTCAGGGGGACGGTTCTTTTTGACTCACTTTTCAGGAATTCTTCCCAGAGGGACCCTGATTCCAGCCTAAATCTACCCAGGGGGACTGTCTCCTTGGGTAGATTTAGAAGGACAGTCTAGCCTGAGCCTCCTTAAGAAGGAGCTCAACGATTACTGCCATTATGGTTACGGGAATCGCGCCCTGAAGTATAAGAACCATATCGAAGGTTCTTACTCCGTTTACCACAAGAACTCCCAGACCTCCCGCCCCAACAGCGGCAGCAAGGGTGGCGGCACTTATATTGATGACAAGAGCAGTTCTTATCCCTCCCAGGATCACATTCAAGGCCAGGGGGATTTTTATTTTTTTGTACAGCTGGAATGGTGTCATTCCCATTCCAATTGCTGCATCAACAACATCCTTGGGCACCTCCTGTATCCCCACCACAACATTGTATACTATGGGCATCAGTGCATACACCACAAGGGCAATCAGGGCCCCCTCATAGCCATATCCAAGAATTGGAACCGCAAGTGCCAGAAGAGCCGGGGATGGAAAAGCCTGTCCCAGGTTCACTACCTTCAGCAAGGGCTCCCTGAACTCCTCACCAGCTTTGGTGGTAGCGAAAATCCCCACCCCAACTCCAATTCCAACTGCAATTACGCTTGAAACAAGGACCATCCAAATATGCTGACCAAAATATACAAGCAGTGGTGTCCTGGACCCGGTTGTGCTTTTTGAGCTGAAGTACCTATAAAGAATACTTTCAAACTCCCTTGAATAGATCACGATCAGGGCGAGAGCCGCCATAAGAACAAGGGCTGCAAATATGTTGCCGTTAAGCCTTCTCATTTATATCCCTCCCCACTACCTGAAGGATTCTGTTGAAGGATATGCTTCCATCCTTTACAGACACCCTGTCATCTCCTGTGAGGAGCATCTGTGAAAGGGCCTCCTTAAGGGTTGCATCCTGGGGTATTTCTGCCCCTTCCCATGGGATGCCCTCCATATAGTCTTCAGCATTCTTTCGTGAAAGGATTGTAAGGATACCCTCTCCTTTGAAGAAGCTGTCCACAAAATCATCCTCTGAATGGAGGACCACCTTTTCAGGTGTGTCAAGACTTACAACCTTTCCATGGTTCATAATGCATATCCTGTCTCCAAGGAGTATGGCCTCATCTATATCATGGGTTACGAATACCACTGTCTTCTGAAGACGTCTCTGGATTTGTCTGAATTCCTTCTGAAGCCTCAATCTGTTTATGGGGTCAACAGCACCAAAGGGCTCATCCATCAGCAGGATATCAGGATCTGATGCCAGGGCCCTTGCAACCCCAACTCTCTGGGCCTCACCACCTGAAAGTTGAGAGGGCTTTTTGTCCTTGTACTTCTCCGGGTCCAGACCCACAAGAAGCAGGAGCTCCTCCACCCTCTTGTCAATTTTCTTTTCCTCCCAGCCCAGCAGCTGGGGTACCGTTGCAATGTTTTTCCATACGTTCATATGTGGAAAAAGACCTATGCTTTGGATAACATATCCTATTCCCTTTCTGAGGTCCTCCTCCACAAAGGAATCTATTTCCTTATCCTTTATTTTTATGGTTCCAGAGGTTCTCTCGGCCATCTTGTTCATCAGCCTCAGTGTAGTTGACTTTCCGCAACCTGATGGTCCAAGTATTACAAGAAGCTCCCCCCTGTCAACATGAAGGGACAGATTGTCTACTGCCTTGAAATCTCCGTATGATTTTGTCACATTCTGCATTTCAATCATAAACAACCCTCCTTACATACTTCTCAAATTCCTTGAGAGAATAGTCCAGAACAACTGTAAAGAACACAATGGGAATAACTCCAAGAAGTATCAGATCTGGGGATGCCTCCGCAAGTCCCAGAAACACAAAGCTTCCCATTCCTCCACCTCCTACCAGGCCTGCCAGCACCGCTCCGCCTATTGTCTGGATAAAGGCTATCCGGATGCCTGTGAATATCACAGGGAAGGCTAGTGGTATCTCGATCTTTTTTAGGATTTGCCACCTGCTCATCCCCATCCCCCTTGCAGCCTCCACCACATTTTTATCTATGGAATGAAAGCCGGTCAGGGTATTTCTTCCTATGGGCAGAAGGGTGTAAAGGGTAAGGGCCACAAAGGCAGGCGCCCAACCTATTCCACTAACTCCAATTGCCCTGAAAAAGGGGAGCTGTCCAAGTCCCGAAAGAGGTACAAGGAGTATCCCAAACAATGAAAGACTTGGTATTGTCTCTATTATGCTCAAGGGAACCATTATCCTTCCCTCAAGCTTTTTCCTTGAATAAGCCAGGTATCCGAGAGGTATCGCCATCAGGGCTCCCGCCAATACCGATCCGAAGGTTAGGACCCCGTGGATGTAGAGGTTGTTGTAAAATTGTCCCTTTCTGACTCCATACTCCTTTATCAGTGATAGATCATCAAAGTACCCAATGGACACAAGGCTGCCCATGATCAGGATAGCTCCAATTCCCATTGCAGCCTTGAGCCTTCTGCTCCAGCCTGCCCTGGGTAGATATGTTGACAGGATTATATACAGAGAAAGGATTTGAATATATAATCCCGATGAAAAGCTTACTCTAGGGTTTGCTCCAACTTCCAGGATGTCTCTTGCTCCAGTGGGGATCAGGAATATGATTCCAGCTGCCATCACTATTCCAACCATGGATATAAGTTCATTCTTTCTTTTTATCCCATACAAAGAAAGGGCCATAAATATGGCCCATCCCACAATAATCAAAGCTCCGAAAGCGCCAAGGTATTCAAGGGCCAACAGCTTTTCCCCCGATACAATCCTGTTTGGCTTGACTTCCACCAAGGGAAGCAGAAAGAACCCTGCCATCCCCAACGCTGTCAGTAGAATCAATACCTTGTCTTTTTTTCCTGCCATAATATCACCCACTGAAGCTACCGTTCAATCAGTCCGTTTTCAAGAAGATGGTCTTGTGCAACATCTCGTGGTGAAGCTCCATCAACTATTACCATCTTGTTCATTTCCTGAAGGTTTTCCAAATTCAGGGTTCCGAAAGCCTCTTCAATGATTTCCCCTATTTCAGGATACTTTTCCAGCACTTCAGCCCTTACGATAGCAGAGGGCTCATACACGGGAGGTATTGACAAGGGATCGTCAATAACCACCAGGTCCAAATCCGCAATTGAACCATCTGTACCATAAGCAAGTGCTACGTTGACTCCGTCTGTCCCATTGGCCAATGCACTCAAGGTCTCAGCTGTGTTTCCATGAGGCAGCATAATGATCTGATCTGGAGTAAGTGAAAATCCATATGCTTCCTCCATGCCCAGAAGACCGGTGTATTTCTCCGCAAAAAGCTGGCTGGTGATAAATTTTACATAGCCGCCATTGTTAACATATTCAGCAAAGTCGTACATGTCTGTGATATCATTCTCTTCTGCGAATTCCCTTTTGACTGCCATGGCCTCTGTATTGTTTGCCTTTGCAGGACTTAGCCAAACAAGGTTGTTGTTTTCCTCATCATACCCTCTTATAGCCTGGTAGCCCTCTTCTGCGTCCCTCCACAGATCCTCCTCAAATCCCTCGGAGTAGAACTGTCCGTTGCCAGTATAGTCGATTCCAATGTGCAGCTCTCCTTCAAGAAGCGCATTCCTGTGGACATCTGGGGTTCCAAACTGAACCTTATCCACAATTTCATAACCCTTATCCTCAAGGGCAAGAAGAATCATGTTCCCAAGAATTCCACCCTCAGTATCCACAAAGGATCCCAGCACTATGGGATCGTCAGGATTCTTCACTTCTCCATCAGTACCTGCACCACAGGCTGAAAGCACAAGCACAAGTGTCATTATTCCAATTATTGTAATGAGTCTTTTTCTCATTTTTTCTCCTCCTCCATTTTATACCTTAATATGGTAATCCATGGAGAATACATACCCGATTGCCAGGCAATTAATCAAGTGAGTCAAGGGGGACGGTTCTGCTGACTCACTTATTTTGAGTCAGCAGAACCGTCCCCCTTGACTCATCAGTCTGATATACTTTATTGAGGCTCCAATGGTACCCTTGAGAATCCGAAGGATATTGACAAAGCCATACTTTCTGATCATCTGGGTATTTTTGTTTATGGCAAGGTTTATATACACATAGGTCTTCAAGAGCTCCATATAATAGGACCTAAGTGACATCCTGGAGGGCATTATCATAACCTGCCCAAAGCTCCACATGTGGTAATCCTCAACCTTGTACAGGAGTCGATCCTTGTACTTTTCAAATAGAGGCAGACCTGGAAAAGGTGTAAGGGGGTTAATTGTGGATATCTCTGGAGAAAGCTCCCTTATGTATCTTCTGAATGTCCTAAAGTCTCCCTTGCTCCAATCGGGATGGGCCATAAAGGAAGCCCATACATCAATCCCCAACTCCTTGAGGAGCCTTGCCACCTCCCTGTTTTCATCGGTGGTGGATTTTTTTCTGTAGGTCTTCATTTCACCATCATCAAAGGTTTCATACCCCACCAGCAGAGCCTTAAGTCCAAGTGATGCCATCTTCCTGACCTTGTCCCTGTACCTGAGGATTCCATGGACCGACCCATATGCTATGTAATTCTTTTCTATACCGCTTTCCTCAATAAAGCCTATTAGACTGTCCACCTTCATGTCATCAGTAAACAGGTCATTGTCGATAAACATGACCGTAGGCTCCTTTATTGAGAGGAGATCCTCCTTCCAGATTTCATCTGGCAGAATTTCCTCCCTGGCTCCCTCTATCCTCCAACGGAGACAGAAGTCGCAGGTCTTGCCGCATCCAAACCCCAGCTCCATTATGGCGGCAGGCCTGTATCCAAAGTAGGAATAGTGATCTCTGTATACCTTTGTGGACTCCCTGTCTGGAGGGAGGTAGAGGTTTCTCCCCTGAACTCCAGTGTCATGATATGACAGGTCTCTTGAAAGAACCCCATCAGTTATCTGGAGCTTTCCCTTTTCGATCTGTTCCATTAAGCCCAGAAGATTCTCCCTGTTTGTGAACCTGAAAATATGGTCCACCCTTTCATCCAGGAAGCTCTCAGGTGATAGGAGCGCCTGGGTTCCTCCCACCATGGTGATGATTTTCTGGTCATATTCCTTGCACCTTCCTGCAATGGACAGGACCTTCTGTACATCTATGCAAAGGCTTGTTATCCCAACAATATCCGGTGTAAACTCCCTAAGCTCACTTAAAAGGTCATCCTGGATCATCATATCCAGAATCTTCACCTCATGGTCATCCTTCAGGACCCCATATATCATTTCAAGTCCCAGGGGCTCGGAAAACATGAAGCTTCCAAGTGTAATTGCCTGCTTGATTCTTGGGGGTCTTATCAATAGTATTTTCATTTTGTCCTCCCTTAGAAAATGTTGGGGGTTATCCTGTGCCTTATCTGATGTCTGTAATAAAGGTTTACCATTCCATAGAAAAGGTACCTTAAGGGCTGTTTCACAAATTCCTTCTTCATGATATTTCTTCTGAAAATGGACTTCAGGGTGAAGAGGGACTCGTAAAGCTCCCAGTAGCTGTCTGTAAGCTCCCGGGAGGTCATATTGGCAGGTGTATGTACGGCTGCCGTTCCATCGTAGGAATAGATGTCCTTGTTCTCAAGCCTCCCCGCATCCTCCATCTCTTTGAAAAAAGAAGTCCCCGGAAACGGCGTCAGGATGTAGAACCTGGGAACAGAAATCCTGTTATCCTCTATGAAATCCTTGGTCCTTCTTATGGACTCCAATGTGTCCCCTTCCCCTCCAAGAACCATCTCAGTGGATACGTCTATTCCATGGCTCTTTATGTTCTTAATTAATTCCGTGTACTCGTCAGGCCTTGCCCAGCCCTTGTTCATGGCTACCAGACTCTCCCTGCTTATGCTTTCAAGTCCAAAGCTGAGGGTCGTACAGCCGCTGTCTGCAAGGTCTCTTAGCAGCTCATCCTCCCTGCCTATCCTTATGTCGCATTGGCTCATCCAATTAAGCTTCAGCTCCCTTAGGATACCTAAAAGCTCCCTAAGGTATTCCCGGTCGGAGAATATGTTGTCATCAAGGAGCAAAACCTTCCTGAAGCCCAGGTCCTTAACCTGCTGAAGATCCCTTTTAACCTCCTGCACCGGTTTTTTCACATAGCTGCCCTTATAGAGGCAGGCCACAGAGCAGAAGCTGCAGGTGTTGGGACATCCCCTTCCCGCCTGGACCGGAAGGAAGTCGCCAATGCTCTTGCCCATAATGAGATCAAACCTCGGTTTTGGAGTTGAAAACCAACCATCCTTAAGGGGCTCCCTGTAGTGTGCCTTGAGCTTTCCAGTTTCAAAATCCTCAATGAGATTTCTCCACACAAGCTCTGCATCCCCCTCTACAAGACAGTCACAGTGTTTCATGGACTCCTGGGGCATGATGCTGGCCATATATCCACCCATTATGACGGTCTTTCCCCTTCTTCTGAATTCCTTGGCTATGTCTATTGAACGGATCACCCCATGTCCCATGGTGCTTATTCCAATAAGGTCCGCATCTGCATGGAAGGGGATGTCCTCAATTATCTCAAAAATAAGCTCCACCTCCCAGTCCGGAGGGGTCATGGCGGCAAGAAGGGGAAGGGATAGGCCTACAAAATACAGCTTCTTCTTTTTTATGGGATTTCCCTGTCTATCATATGGACTTGGCTGTATCAGCAACAGCTTTTTCATCAGTATCCCCTCACAATTTTCTTCATGTACTGGAAAGCAACCATCTGACTTCCCTTCAGCATCCTAAGATTTGCCCCAAGGCCGTATTTCCTGACCAATCGGACTATGTTTACAGGTCTTGTCACAACCCTGTAGTAGCTAAGGAGCAAGCGTCCATAGAACATCCTTACACTCATCTTCTCAGGCCTAAGGACCACATGTGCCATGTCAAATACGTGATGCTCCGAAGTATCATAAAGGAGCCTGTCCCTGTATTCCTCAAAGATGGATGTACCCGGCAGGGGCGTCAATGGCTGCAGGTTGACAAAGGTAACCTTCATCCTTTTAAGCCATCCTGTCAGCTCCCGAAAGTCCTCCCTTGAAAAGTCCAAGGGAATGATCATGGTCGCATAGAGTTCAATTCCAAGCTCTCTCAAAATCTGGATGGCCTTTTCATTGGTATCCCTCGAGGTCTTCTTGTTGTAGTCATAAAGGTCCTTATCCCTTATGGATTCAACCCCTACAATTACAGCCTCCAGGCCCACATCCCTCAATTCCTCCATAACATCCCTGTTCCGGGCGATGAAATCCGCCCTTCCATAGACAAGATACCTCTTGTTTATCCTCCTCTCCCTCAGGAGACTGGCAAAGCTCAAGAGCTTGTCTCTTCCAAACAGGAAATCATCGTCAACTATGTATACTTCTTCCTCAGGTATGTCAATAAGCTCATCCACTACGGCTTCCATTGACCTGGAATGATACCTTCCCCCTGTGATTTCCCTGCAGAAGCAAAACCTGCAGCTGTAGGGGCAGCCGTAGGAGGTCTTCATCAAGGCACAGGGATTGTGGAACATGTAGTAGTAGCTGGTTCTGTATTTTCTTACACTGCTTCTGTCAGGGGGAATCAGATTAAAGTCTATCTCTTCCCTTGAAATCCTTTCAATCTCCCTTCTGATTTCATCCAGCCCTCTCCCATGAAGGATTCCCCTAAGGGCACTGACCAATGCCTTCACTCCATTTCTTCCAAACACAAGGTGGAGGTCCAAGCCTGAATAGTCCTCTGGAACAACCTCGGAATGGACTCCACCTACACCTGTGATTGCACCGGGTAAGGTATTCTTGACCTGCCTTGCCATATCCCCTATTGTTCCCACATGGGTTATATAGCCTGTGAAGAGAACCATATCCGGTCTTTTTTCTTCAAGGATACTTTTAAAGGATTTTCTTTCAAGGATCATATCCGCTATTTCAATTTGGCATTTATCCTTAAGGTCCTCAGGAATATTTGAAATCAGATACTCCAGCTCCAATGGCTCACAGATCATCACATGTTTTAATCCGATTGTCTCCCCATGTGGCTTTGGCCTTACCAATAGTATCTTCATCACTGCCTCCTCAATGTATATACGGCTATAGTGGGCATGTAGAAGGACTCCCTTATTACATGCCTCCTTTCCACAAGAAAGAAACCCCTAACCATATCCCTGAACTCCACATCAGAAGGATAGCTTGCAGGACCTGTAGTGAGCTTGACAAGAGAGAGGGCGACCTTGTCATAGGCTGTGTCGCCGCTTGCAAATGCAATGATAAGCTTGCCACCTGGATTTAGTCTTTCTGCAATATCCTTGATCACACCTCTTTTGTTCCTGTAATATGGCAGAGAGTGGGTGCAGCTGATCAGGTCGAATTTTTCATCAAGGTCTCCAATATCCTCTGCTTCCATATTAAGGTGCCTTACATAAGGATTATTTCTTCTTGAAGTCTGGAGCATGCCCTTTGAAAAATCAAGGCCCGTGATTTCCATATCCCTTAACTCCTCACGAACAGATCTTATCAGCTCACCAGGTCCACAGCCAAGGTCCAGGAGGCTACGGGCACCTTCCATCCATTCACCCTTTATTATATCCTTAACGTATTCTCTTGTTGGTCTTAGGGATTTTTTCTGAACCCAGAGTTTGTTATATCTACCTGCCCAGAAATCCCATATTGTTTTTTCCATGATATTACCTCATCGCTATATATTTTAATATCCGTTTCGAGAACAGAAGCTTCAGATGGCTTAAGTAAAACATTCCATAAAACACAGGCCGTGGAAGCCTGGATGGTAGAACAAGGTGAAGGAAATCAAACCTTTCCGGCCTGTCACTTGTCAGGCTGTCCTTGTACCAATGGAATTCTTCACTCCCTGGGAGAGGGGTGAATATGGAAATGGTGTAAAGGTCAAGGCTGTTCTTTATGATAAAGCTCCATAGCCTGAAAAATTCACCCATCCCATAGTCAGGATGTACCATGAAAAGGGCGGTCAGCTGGATATTGCTCTCTCTTAAGAGCCTTATGGCCTCTTTATATATGTTTCCATCCATATTCTTGTTGTAGTCTTTAAGCTCCTCCTTATCAGGGGTTTCAAAGCCAATTATAACCTCATGTAGACCGGAATCATGGAGTTCCCCAAGGAGGTCACCCTCCCTTTTTATGAAATCCGCCCTTAGATAGGCTATAATGCTTCCCTTAAAATCCACAGCCCTTGATGCTTCAATAAACTCAAGCGCATCCTTCCGGTCCACAAGGAGCACATCATCCACTATCCAGTAATGGTCTGCACCAATACCATCCATTTCACCAAACATCTGGTAGAAATCAGGTCTTACATAGGTGCTCCCGTTAAGACTTCTGCAGTAGCAATAGCTACAGTTATAGGGACAGCCCCTTCCTCCCTTGATCAGGGCAATCCCCTTCTTGTCAACATACCTTAATCTGTCCCTATTCTTAAGGAACAGGTCTCTTGATGGTAGAATGCCTTCAGGCCTTTGTACAGACCTTACCTCTCCCAATGCCCAGGTGTCGTCCCTCTTTCTTATATGGACCCCAGGAAGCTCTCCAGCCCATCCACCCCTTTGTAGATTGGACAGAAGCTCCCTGAAAATCTCAAAGTCCTGGGAATGAAATATGAAATCTATATATTCCTCCATGAACTTATTGCTGTTTAGCTGCACATGTACTCCAGAGACCATGACAAGGATATTGCTGTCCCGACCCTTCCACCAACGGGCCCGTTTAAGAATTTCCTCCTCTGCCACATTATAGCCAGTAAGAATCACCATATCGGGCAGCCTGTCACCAGGAGCCTCCAGGCTAAAAACAGGGTCTAGTATAATGCTTTCAATATCCATGGAATCCAGGACCGTCTTAAGGTACATAAGCTCAAGTGGCTCTGTAACTATTGGTTCAAATCTTGAAAACAAGGTCTTTTTTCTTACCTTTTCAAGATATATCAGCATTATGCTCCTCCTTGAAAACCCTGTGGCTTATTGGGTAGGACCTGTAGGAAAAAAGTGGCAGCAGCTTCCTTAGAATCCACCTTAATACAAGGTTATGGTGATGGATGAAAAGGTATCTTTCCCTTTCCTGGCAGCCAATCTTAAGCTTGCTTTCCTCAGAGGTCTGGCCAAGGTCGATTTCAGTGACGCCCTCTTCAATTCCCAGCTTTACTATCCAAAGTAGCATGTTGAAATAAAGGTCAAACTCCTCCACATCCTCTCTTCTGAAGCCGCAGAAGAGAAATCTTAAGGTATCTTTGTGCTTTTCAGTCTGCACAAAGGCCAGAAGCCTTCCTTCCTTTGACCTGAACTGGTAAATGTCCCCCCTGTATTCCTTGAAAAAATCCATGGGCAAAACCTCCAGAGGATGGTCTGACCTTTTCACAACATCAAGGTAGAGCCCATAATGCTCCTGTGTAAAAGTGCCCTCCTGGATCACAAGGTCCCTGCCTCTTTCCAGGGCCCTTTTTATCCTTCTCCTGTAGGGACTTCTCAATGAATTGAGGTAGTCCTGGAAGGATTTGTAGCTGTTCTTGAACACAAAGGTTGAAAGTGTTCTTGCTTGCACCGAAAAAGGTTTTTTCCCGTTTAACACAACCCAAAGACCTCTCTGTTTTTTAAGAAAGCTTTCAACATCCCTCTCTCTTCCCTTATATCCGGGGTCAGCCACGGAGATTGGAAGGCCGATAACATTTGTATCAAGCTTTAGTGACAATCTTCCCCAAAGGTTAAGAAGGTCCATCCCAAGCCTGTAGGTAACTATAAAGGTCCCGTTTTCCATGTAATATTTCTGAGAGCAGGGATTGACCCTTTCAAGAAGGGACAAGAGCTCCAGGCTCTCCATTGGAAGATCCAGTCCTCCATTTTCATTGAACTCAAGGATTCCCACTAAACCAGCTCCTTCACATAGGCAGCAAAGGTCTTGGATACTCCATCAGACCATTTGTATCCCAGGGACTTTGACCTTGGATTTTCCTTTAGGACCCAACCGGATTCAAAATGCTTATACCTTCCCTCAGTTATCTCCTGACAGTGGTCAAAGAGGGCCAAAATTGCACCTTTTCCCTGTTCCTCCTGGACAACTCCAATTTCAACAATTTTAAAGGTATCTATTCTCTCTGGATTCAGCCTTGCTTTTAGAACTGTCCCAAGTCCAATTCCACTTCTAGGGTCCATAATCTGATGAAAATCCGGATACCAAAGCATAAATCCAACATCAATCCCGTCTCTCTGCACAAACAACAGGTTCTCAGGCCTCAGGAGGAGCCTAAAGTCTCTGAACAGCTCCAGATCCTCCTCTGGAACCCTTCTGTAGTAGAAAAGGTGGTCTCTGAAGGCATTGTTGTTGATCCTTGTATAGGTTGCCGCCTCCTCCCTGAGCCTTGAAAAATCCACTGGACGAACCCTGTATCTGTCCCTCAGTCTTTCCTTCATTCTCAAAGGCAGCAGACCCTCAAGACTATCCATGTCCTTCATATATGTAACCATCTCTATCCTGTCAAAACCGTTTTCCTTATAATAACTGTGAATGTGAGGCGGATTGTGGGCCATTCCAAAGCTCTGTGGCTTGTGGTAGCTGCCAAGCAGGTAGCCAAGACCGTAGTTAACATGGATATTAAGGGATGCACATATTTTACTGCAGCCATACCTATTGGCAAGCTTGGTAGCCTCATCCATAATCATCCCAAAGGCTTCCATATCAAGCCTTGGTGATTCGAAAAAGGCTATCTGAAGATATTCCCTCATCCTATCCACATGGGCAAGCACGGCAATGATGATAATCTCCTCCCCATCCATTACAAGCACCGGATGGGCCTTTACTGCCTTTGAAAGCTTAGACCTATCAAAGAGGATCCCCTTCAGCAAGCCTGACATGGAGTCCCTCTTAAGGGGATTGTTTCTGTACTGAAATTTATAGAAATCAAGGAATTTCTTTTTTAGTTTTTTTGAATCTGCATGGACAAGTCTTTTCATTCTATACCTCATTTCTCTCCCGTTTATTATACCATAGCATATTGAATATTTACTGTTACAATGATGTAACCTGATCCCTTTTGATGTATAATCTATCTATGAATAAGACTTTTGGAGGTTATCATGGATATTAAGGTTATTTGGGAGGATGAGGACATAATTGTCGTGGAAAAGCCGCCGGGTATGCCCTGTCAGAGAGACAAGACAGGTGATTTGGACCTGATGGCTGAACTTGACAGGGATTATCTTGGTCTTGTCCACAGATTGGACCGGCCTGTTGGAGGGATTATGGTCTATGCAAAGAATGAAGCCTCAAACACCTGGCTTTCCAATGCAATCAGGGAAAGGACCTTTCACAAGGAATACCTTGCAGTAGTATGTGGAGTACCTGATGATAAGAGTGGTCAAATCGTGGACTATCTTAAGAAGCTTAGGACTGTAAACATGAGCAAGGTGGTCACGGAAGACGTTAATGGTTCAAAGAGGGCAATCCTTGATTATGAATTGCTTCAAACAGTAAACAATGAAGACTTGGGAACCTTAAGCCTTTTACATGTAATACTAAAAACTGGTAGACATCATCAGATTAGGGTCCAGCTTTCAAATGCCGGATTTCCACTTTGGGGAGATACCAAGTATAATAGGGAATTTACAAAGATAAAGGAATGGACTAAGATTGCACTCTGGTCCCACAGGATCAAATTCAGACACCCAGGTGGGAGGAAGGTCTCCTTTTACTCATCTCCAGGGGACATCCATCCTTGGAATCTGTTTCAAATGCCTGAATACAAATGATTGGAGGTTGTTGCTGTGAAGGGAGTATTCCATACAGATAGACTCATAATGAAGATTCTAAAACCCAAGGATGCAAAGCTTGTGCTTGATTACCTTATTAGAAACGAAGGCTTCCTTAAGGAATGGGAAACGGACAGACCAAGTGACTATTATACTCTTGCACATCAAAGAAAGCTTTTAAAAAGGGATTTCCAAAGGTACCAGGAGGGTCTGATACTTCGGCTTTGGATTTTTGAAAAGAAAAATCCAAAAAAGGTAATTGGAACAATTGCACTTGACAATATTGTCAGAGGGCCCTTTCTATCATCATTTGTAGGCTACAGACTGGACAAGGACCACATTAATAAGGGCTATACAACCGAGGCCCTTGGGGAGCTTATCCGGATTGCCTTTAAGGATCTGGGACTCCACCGACTTGAAGCAAATATCATGCCCAGAAACAAAAGATCCTTAAGGGTTGTTGAAAAGCTTGGGTTTGTCAATGAGGGAACCTCAAAGGATTACCTTAAGATCAACCAAAAATGGGAGGACCACATCCATATGGTCCTCCTGAATAAAGATCTCTAATTGCTCTGTTAAAGGTCGAGAATCAAATCCTCCAGCCTTCTCTTTGGAACATGGTGTACACCTTTTTCATCTCTCCAATACTTGATGTCCCCATCAGGTCCCAGGTCCTCAAGGACTACCTCCTCCTTGGGCTTGCCCAGTGCGATGACAAGCAAAATCTCATACCTGTCGGGAACCTGAAGCTTCTTCTTCAGGTTTTCCTTGTTGAAACCACCAAACATACAGCCTCCAAGTCCTTTTTCCGTAGCCCCCAGCAGAATACTCTGACATGCTATTCCGTGGTTCCAGTATATGTTGCTGCCGATCTCCCTGTCTGCAACCATAACAAGGTATGCAGAAGGTCTTTCCTCCTCTACTGGTCCCTCCCAATCCTTAAGGTATGCAGCCCACTTAAGCTCCTCAAAAATCATTTGGTTCTTTTCAGGGGTATTGGATATTATGTACTTCAGCTGCTGCAGGTTTGCTCCTGATGATGATAGTCTGGCCAGTTCGATAAGCTCCAAGAGTGTCTCCCTGCTGATTCCCTCCTCCCCATAGAATCTTCGATAGGTTCTGTTCTTCAATACCAAATCCTTTAACATCTTATCTCTCCCCTTAGATTTATTTTAATATTATACTAATTTCTCATTCCAGATTGTCATTTTTCAGGCGATATCTTATCAGGAATGGTATCACCCCTATTGCCATGAATATGTAGCCAAAATACATGGCAGCATGGACCAGAAGATTGGCAGCGACGGAGCTGATCCACCGGGTGAAGAATATGGGCAAGACTATAAGCACAGAAACCACCAGTCTGTAAACAAACCTAAACTCGTGGATGGCACCACAATTAAAGCAAATGATTGGCTTGTAGCCTGACCATATTGACTTTTGAATCGACTTGTATCGGAACTGGGTGTCGCAGCTTATGCATTTTTGAACCTTCATCAAGGAACACCTCCTTTACAGGTGAAAGTCTATATTCCCTCTCTACTCACATACTACCCCATTTAAAGCAATTAACACCACTATGAAATCCCCTTGTAAACAATTAGATATATCTGAGTCCATTAATAATTGAAATGGATGGAGATTCATCTGTTTATACTCCTCCATAAGAGGTAAAATGTCTATATAGACTTACATATCAAGGAGGTGCAAGTTGTGGTTAGAATTGATGATTCAGCAAGGGTGATTGGCAGAACAAGACTTGGTAATAACTCCTACATAGCACAGGGTACAATAGTAAGGTCAGAAAACGACTCAGTTATTCTTGGTAACAAGACCTGGGCTCTTGAAAATTCAGTACTTATTGGTACAGGTACTCATCCCCTAAGGGTGGGTAGCAAAACCGTATTTGGGCACAAATGCATCGTAATGGGAGCGGAGATTGGAGATCTGTGCGAGATTGGAAACGGGACCATATTTCTTCCTGGCTCAAAGGTTGGGAATATGTGCATTTTCGGAGAGGGCACCCTGATTCCAGAGGGAGCTGAAATACCAGATGAATCAGTAGTTGTAGGCAGGCCAGGTCGTGTAATAAGAAAGCTTACGGATGATGATAGGGCAATGGTTGAGAGAATGCGGGGAGGAGACATCTCAATCTCACCTTTTGAAGAAAACATTGTAGATAATGATGGTAAGGAGAGTGATATTATGGGCAAGCTTTACACTGTCAATGGAAAATACCCTCAGATTTCTGAGTCGGCATACATATTCGATACAGCTGAGATAAACGGAGATGTTAAGGTCGGCGAGGATTCTGTAATAGCTTCAGGTGTCAGGATCATAGGAAACACACACGGCCCCGTAATAATTGGAAATAACGTCCAGATACTTGAAAACACCGTTCTTCATCTTCTTCCCGACAACCAGCTTATAATTGAAGATGATGTGACAATCGGACCTGGGTGCATAATCCATGGCACAACCATCGGCAAGGGGAGTGTTGTAGAATCTGGAGCGATTGTCTGTGACTACAGTAAGCTTGGAGAAAATACTCTTGTCAAGTCAGGATCACTGGTCAAGCAGCGCAGCGATTTCGGAGACAATGAAGTCCTTGAAGGCTTTCCCGCAAAGAGCATCGGGAAAAACGAAGAAGCCCAGGAAAGACCAGTATGGGCAATCCATAAATAATATGAATTCAAAAAAGAGGACAGCTGGAAACTGTCCCTTTTTTACTTTCGCTGGAACTTATTCAGCTTCTATCTTGTAAACAACAGTCCTTGACATCTCCGAATCCACAGCCTGTGAAAGATAATCCACCAGGTACCCTTCACCCTTATTAGGCAAAAAACAAACAAACTCACCCTCTTACGAGGATGAGTCGAATTATTTAACCGAAGAACATCAGTAGCATTCCTGCA
>NZ_JBJXRK010000009.1:0-75271 GCF_046224405.1 Gudongella ferriphila
CAACTGCTTTATTTATGTGTTTTGCTGACTTTTTAAATATTACCATCTTTTGAGTCTAAAGTCAACGATTTTTTACAATAAATTTAACGTTTCCTTAACAGTAATATTGTTGCTGGATCACTGTTTTAAGCCATCTTCCTTAGATAGCTAGAAATCATATTTCCTAAAGCGATTGAGAATAACTTTGTATCCTTGTCATCAGCCCTTGATACCAACACCACAGGAGCCTTTGCTCCCATTATGATACCGGCTGACTTTCCGTTTGCCAAGTATGTTATGGCTTTACCGATACCATTCCCCATTTCTATGTTTGGAACTAGCAGTACATCAGCGTCACCTGCAACAGGACTTTCGATTTTCTTGATTCTTGCAGCTTCCTTGGACAATGCCAGATCCAATGCCAGTGGCCCTTCTAATATAACACCCTTACCGAACGCTCCCTCCTCTGCCATATTCTTCAGCTCATTTGCATCCACAGTAGCCTGCATTTTGGGGTTTACCTTTTCTTTTGCTGCCAATGCTGCTATCTTAACATTTTCACATCCCATAGCCCTGGCTACAATAATACTATTCTTAATGATTTTCTTTTTCTCCTCCAAGGATGGATTTAGGTTCATTCCACCATCAGTTAGGTAAAGCAGCTTGTGGTACGTATCAACATCATAAACCATTACATGACTTAACAGACTATCGGTTCGAAGACCCCAATCTTTGTTTAAGACTGCCTTAAGCAATATGGATGTATCCACAAGCCCCTTCATGATAAAATCTGCTTTGCCTTCACTTACCATTCTAACTCCAATTTCAGCTGCTGAAGCAAGATCTTCCTCGTCAATAAATTCAAAATCTGAAATGTCAATATTAAGCTTTTTTGCAATTGCCTTTGTCTCCACCATTGAACCAATTAGTATCGGTTCGCTTATACCAAGTCTTGAGCTCTCAATAACCGCTTCAAGTACATCTTCATCCTGGCATGCTACAACTGCAAGCTTCATCCTATCACCCTTGATCGACAACAATTTGTTCAATTCTCTTATCATATCTAACCCTCCTGGCTTATTGGTTTTTTCTGTATCTCTCTATTGCATTAAGCTGAGCTTTGATATTTTCGTCCTCTGGATTCAGTTGATGGGCCCTATAGATATCATCAAAACCATTATCAATGTCACCTAGGTTAAGGTATCCAAGCCCTCTATTGAAATACAACCTGTAATCATCCTGACTACCTGCTTCAATTCCTTGTGTGAATATTTCCATAGCCTTTTCAATGTCATTTTCATTGAAGTATGATATCCCCAATTCATTATAAACTTCGGGTATGGAAGGATCGCTATCCATAGCTCCGTAGAAATATTCCATAGCCATTTGGTTGTCTCCGTAGCCCCTGTAGGCCATACCAAGCAAATAATTAGCATACCAATTCTTTATATGTTTTGGCATTAGCTTGGATAAGACCTCAATCGCTTTTTCGTAATTCATGTTGTTCATATATGTCAGTCCAAGTTCTACTCTATACTCAGGATCTAGAATATCCAATTCCTGCCTGATTTCCTGCCTCCGATTCTCATCAGGATCATATATAAGAACCTTGTCCCATGTCAATTTTGCTTTTACATATTGCTCATAGAATTTATAGTGGTAGCCAAGTTTGTAATATGCCGGGTAGTACTTTTCATCTTCATCCAACAATTCCTCTAGTATAGCTGTTGATTCCTCAAGGTAATTATTGCCATCCTCAATGCTTCCTTCTTCGATTTCATTTTTCCCCATTGCCTCAAGGACCATTGCATAGTAGAACAAGCCTTCCTTTGTTCCATACAGGCTATTGAATGCCCTAAGATAAAGTCCACTTTCCATATGATTCCCATTTTCCAGGGCTAATAGAGCTTTCTTGAATAATTCCTTTTCCATATCAGGGTTGTAGGCCTCAAGTATCCGGCCATAGTAATCATGGTGAAGAAAATCCTGGTCAGCTCCCATCAAATAAAGTATTCCTTCTATAACTCTCTCCAATGTAATACCCTGATCACTGTCAACCTTGTTCAACTGACTTAGCAGTTTATCGGTCACTACAGGCAAAGGTATTGATTGATCCAATTCAAATCCCTTTAAGATAACCTCGCTTTCATCCTTAAGCTGTACGAAGCTTATCAGCTCAGTCTTTGAACTGAAATATTTTTCTCCTGCTGACATATAACTCCTCCTTATAGTTTTCTCATAAACATTCTTTTTCTTAATGTGGTTGTACTTAATAGCTTGAATAGATGTCCCCTATAAATCATTGCAGTAGAAAGTATAGCACTTCCAATCAAATATAGAACAATAGATGAAATTGAGACACTAAATGATAAGCCTCTAAATGGGTTTAATCCCCCGTTGAGGATACCACCAGTTAGTAAATATAGGATTAATGTTAGAATGATGTTTGGAAATAACCAATTTATCCAGTTTTCCTTCATGAAATCTACACAGTAAAGGATTGTCTGAAGAGAATCTCTGTCCTTGACATACAATGCTTCCGGCAATGGGTTTAAAACTACTAAAGCTCCAATTCCAATTATAAAAATAAGTGCCACTATCATTGGACCTAAGAGGTTGGACAAAAATCCCAATATAAGATTCGCAAGGTAAAATATGAACAATACACCATATACCTTTCTAATGTAATACGTAAATCCATGCTTGATGTCCCTCCATCTGAATCTGTTATACACTACAACATTGTGAAGAACAAACAAGTAACTTGAAACAATGGCACTTTCCACCAATGCATATATGATACCCAAGAGTATCCCAAGTCCGGCAAGTAGATTAAAAACAAGCATTCCCGCAACGATACTCATGACTGAATACACTACACCCAATAGCAGGACTTCAGGGTTCTTCATGATTGAATCCTTTGATTTCTGTGCGATTTCCTTATTTACAAGGATTATGTCGTTAATTATATTCATCGGTAAACTCCTCCAAGCAGCTTGTGATATTATACGTCTTGCACCTTTCAAGAGTACCATCCGTATATTTGAATAAAAGTAATGTCCTCTTCTTATCTCCATACTCTTTATATCCATCATCAATTATCTTGAATATATCATACGTAAAGCTATACAGCCTTACCTTTTTTAGAACCTTCTTAGTTGGCATACCATAGTACTCTGGTAAAAATCTATTTACGATCTTATCTGACTTTAGGATGCCATGATAATCAATATAGGACTGATTTTCCACCCTGTTTAGAAAATCAGGCACCGGTTTTCCCCCATTATTCTCAAGATAATCCAGGATAAGGAAATCTGAAAAAACCTGCAAGCCTTCAAATGCTTTCATTTTATAATAATCATACAAGATTTCGTATAGTTTTTCCCTGCTATGAGAATACTCATAGTATCCCTTCTCCTTCCAAAAATGCATGAAGTCCTCAAAAAATATGAAAGGGCTTTTGAAGTGGTTACTTATTAAATATTCAAGACTGTGTCTAAAGAATTCTTCATTGTAATATTTCTCCACCAATTCCTCTATACCCTTTAAGGCTATTACATCATCATAGTTTAGCCATTTTGACTCCATAATCTCATAGGGTGCTCTATCCACTAGCTTATATCCATACTCAACCTTCATCTTTCGTAAAGCAGAACCCTTAAGAAGCTTCAAGAACCCCAGCTGTATCTTCTCAGGCCTCAAGGCATATATGTGATTGAAGGATTCTCCAAATCTTTGGTAATCTTCATAAGGTAGCCCCGCAATCAGATCCAGATGCTGATGTATATTTCTGTTTTTCTTAATTGCCTTACTTACAGTTGATAATTTATCAAAGTCAGTATTTCTTCCAATGGCTTCAATAGTCTTTGGATATGTTGACTGGACACCAATCTCAAATTGGAACAAACCCTCCCTTATACTCTCAAAAAATTCCAGTTGTTCTTGATCTATGAGATGTGCAGTTACCTCAAGGTGAAAATTTATGCCCTTGGGGTCTCTCTTTATGATGTGCTTCATGATTTCCTTTGAAAATTCCTTGTTTGCATTAAAGGTTCTATCCACAAATTTAACCTGCTTTACTCCAGCATCAATGAGATTGTCCAAATCTCTCTTAACCCTGTCAATACTCATGTACCTAACACCTCTAATTGTTGAAGAAAGGCAGAAAGCACAATTGAATGGGCATCCCCTGGAGCTTTCATAATATACTATTTTATTTCTGAACTCATCTCCAATGGTCTCATATGGTGACGGAATTATATTTAAATCACTAATCAAAGGTCTTGGTGGATTTACAATCACTCGACTCCCATTTCTATAAACTAATCCCTTAATTTTTGAAGGTTCCTTCGATATCAGGAGTTCTCTAAATGACTCCTCCCCTTCTCCAAATATCAAATAATCTATATAATTGTTTCGTATCATCAAGTCTTCCATATCAAATGATACTTCAGGCCCACCTAGAAGTATCTTGGTTTGTGGGCTCACAAGCTTTATTCTTTCACAAACTTCCAATGTTTGATCTATATTCCATATATAGGTTGAAAAGCAGACAAGTTTTGGTTTCATTCCATAAATCTTCGCTGCTATTTCAGCAAGGTTTTGATTGATTGTAAATTCTACAATGCTGATATCTACAATGTCCTTTGTATATTCTTTCAAGTATCTCAATGCAAGGTTTGAATGAATGAATTTTGAATTGAGAGTTGTTAATAGAACTGTCATGCTAATCTTCCTTTCTTTGAGTCGCCATTATTATTTTACCTTAAAATACTTAACAAGGCCAATATAATTAACCTTAATTCTATTGAATAATCCTCTCAAAAGTACTAGAATGTATAGTAGAACTAATGAAAGGGGACATAAGATGAAGCATTTTGATTTTGACAAAATTTCTATCCAGGAAATGTCTAAGGACGATATGTTACTGATAATAGAGGCGCTTGAGTATACCGGCAAGGCTACAAACATAGATGATTTTCTTGCTTTAAGGGAAAACATACTGTTGGAATTATCCTCACTGGCAGAACTGACCCAAGACCAATTCCTTGATTATTTAAAAGAAGAGACCCTATCATTCTAGATAAGGTCTCTTTTTTCTTTCTGACAGAGTATTTACACTCTAATATTTTAACGTCTCTTACATTTTATTTGGTGCTTCAATACCCAACAAACCAAGACCTGTCTTTATTACTGTCTTAGTTGCGTAAACAAGCATAAGCCTTGCCTTCTTCGTTTCTTCATCCTGAGTGATTATCTGGGTGCTGTTATAGAACTTGTTAAATGCTTTGGATATTTCAACTATCTGTCTTGTAATATAGAATGGCTCGTTTTTCTCCATTGCATCAATCACAACATCTGGAAAATCATATAGCATTCTTATAATATTTATTTCATCCTCACCAGTAAGTTTATGGAAGCTTATCTGATCCTCTTGATTAAAATCACCTTTTTCCAATAGGGAGTTTGCCCTGGCGTGAGTGTATTGTACATATGGTCCAGTTTCACCCTCAAAGCTTAAGGTCCTGTCCCAGTTGAAGGTATAATCCTTTATTCTCTGATTGAAAAGCTCCTGAAATAGAATTGCACCAATTCCCACCTGTTTTGCCACAACTTCTTTGTTTTCAAGATTTGGGTTTCGATCCTCAATGATTTTTTTAGTGCTTTCAATTGCCTTATTCAACACATCTTCCAAGAATACAACCCTTCCTTTTCTGGTGGAAAGAGTTCCTTCTTCAAGACTTACCATCCCAAAAGGTATGTGTATGCAATCTTTAGCCCACTCATAGCCCATCAGTTCAACAATTTTGATCCACGCCTTAAAGTGTAGATTCTGCTGTGAAGCAACTACATATAGGTTCTTATGGAAATCATAATGCTTTTTCCGGTATAATGCTGCAGCTATATCTCTAGTTGTATATAGGGTTGAACCGTCTTTTTTCATAATAAGCGCAGGTGGCATACCATAATCTTCAAGATCCACAATCAAGGCACCCTCTGACTCCTTGACAATTCCCTTTTCCTTCATTTCTTCAAGAACCTCTGGCATCTTATCAGAGTAAAAACTCTCTCCTGCATATGAATCAAATTTAATGTTCAGCATATCGTAAACTCTGTTAAATTCCTTTAGACTTATATCTCGTATCCACTGCCATAATTCCATGGCCTCTGCGTTTTTGTTTTCAAGCTCCTTGAACCAATATCTAGCTTCATCCTGTAATTCTGGATTCTCCTCAGCTTCCTTGTTGAATCTTACATAAAGCTTCAAAAGTTCAGAAATTGGATTTGACTCTATTACCTCACGATCACCCCACTTCTTATAAGCGGAGATTAGCATTCCAAATTGTGTTCCGTAGTCTCCCAAGTGATTAATTGTAACTGTGTCAAATCCAAGGAACTTGTAAATCTTGGCCAAGGAGTTTCCTATTACAGTTGTCCTTATATGGCCTATGTGAAATGGCTTGGCAATGTTAGGCGATGAAAATTCAACGATTACTTTTTTTCCCTCTCCAAGTTCTGAAGATCCAAACATTTCCTTCTTATCCATTACCTCTGTCATTACATCTTCCACAAGCTTATTCCTGTCTATAAAGAAATTTACATAAGGTCCCTGGCTCTGCACCTTTCCAAAGAACTCATTTCCTTCCATGGTTGAAGCAATTTCCTCGGCTATTGCATTTGGAGCTTTCCTGTACTCCTTTGCCAGTCTGAAAGTTGGAAAAGCGTAGTCTCCCATATCATATGAAGGTGGTACCTCTATAAGTCCTTCAATTTCTTCAATCGACAAGCTGCTTATCTTTTCATCAAGAAGCTCTATTACCTTATCTTTAAAATTTATCAACATTTTCCCCTCCCCATTATATTAGGTGCATATTTTATACAAAAAAAGAAACTCTCATCCCTTGATAAAGAGACGAGAGTCACCCCGTGTTACCACTCTTATTGGCCTAAGCCCACTCGAAATCTTAACGTGATTAACGTGCCGAAGCAACCTCAAAGACTCTTTTCAACGGATTTGCTGTTGCTGGCTTCCACCTATCTCCAGCTCGCTATGGACAGCTTGTCCCCTACTCTTCTTTTCCTAGGTTTTAGTATATGAATAAATATAACTGATTTCAGTTAAAATTTCAACTGTTTTTCAATTCAACCACCGTTACTCCATCTCCACCTTCGCCATATTTACCTGATCTTTGTGACTTAACCAGTCTATGTCCTTTCAAGTATGACTTTATTCCATCCCTCAGAGCACCTGTGCCTTTCCCGTGAATTATATATACCTCTTTCAATCCTGAAATGAATGCATCGTCAAGATACTTATCAAGCTCAAATGTCCCTTCCTCGATATTCCTTCCCCTAATGTCCAGCTCTGGTTTGATTGCCTTTGCCTTTCTTGTCTTGACAGACTTGCTTCTCTCCAGAGAGCTGGACTGCTCCTTGCCTTCAGTCCTTCTTAGGGTTGATACGGAAACGTTAACCTTCATTATTCCTATCTGTACCTCCACATTTCCCTTATCATCTGGCGGTGTAACAACCGTACCATGCTGATTAAGTGAAAGTACCTCCACTGCCTCTCCAGCTTTTAGGTTCTTGGGTGGTTTTTTAGACTTGACCTCTTTAATCCCTGAGCTTGCCTGGGCTTCCTTTTCTCGAATTTCCTTTCGCAGTAAATCCTGAGCTTCCTGAAGTCTTCTTCCCTTATCCCTGTCAATTTCACTTGAAATGCTTTTTAATTCATCAATTATAAGGTCAGCACTATCCTTTGCATTTCTTACAATCTGTCTTGCCTCTTCCTTGGCTTTTTGAAGGATTTTTTCGCGCATTTCCTCGGTCTTATTCTTATCTTTATTCAATTGGTCCCTAAGATTTTGTAGATCTAGCTTTAACCTTTCTGTCTCAGTTTTGTTTTCCTCTGCAATCCTTCTGTCTCTATCCATAGCTTGTAGGACATCCTCGAATTCAATGCTTTCCTTTGTCAGAAGCTCTCTAGCCCTGTCAATTATATAATCCTGAAGACCAAGGCGTTTGGAAATCTCAAATGCGTTTGATTTTCCTGGAACTCCAATCAATAGCTTGTAGGTAGGACTTAGGGTCTCGACATCAAACTCAACAGAAGCATTTGTTACATTGTCAGTTGTCAAGGCATATACCTTCAGTTGACTGTAGTGGGTTGTGGCAAGAGTTCTAATCCCCATTGTCCTAAGATTATCAAGTATGGACATTGCAAGGGCAGCTCCCTCCGTTGGATCAGTGCCTGCGCCAAGTTCATCGAACAAAACAAGGCTGCTATTATCTACGGTTTCAAGTATATCAACTATATTGGTCATGTGGGATGAGAAGGTTGAGAGGCTCTGCTCAATGCTTTGCTCATCTCCAATATCAGCAAAAACCTTCTTAAATATTGATAGTTCAGAGTTGAAATCTGCTGGAATATGAATTCCACTTTGACCCATCAGTGTGAAAAGACCAACTGTCTTCAATGTTACAGTCTTCCCTCCTGTGTTTGGGCCTGTAATAATCAAAGTATTAAATTGATCTCCCAGGAACACATCTATTGGTACTACCTCTTTTCCCAGTAAAGGATGTCTTCCTTTCTTAATGTTCAAGTATCCATTTTCGTTAAAAACAGGCTTTGTCGCATCCATTGACAGAGCAAGCTTCCCCTTTGCAAATGCAAAGTCAAGCCTTGAAAGCAATAGCTCATTGCTTCTGATGCCTTCTGCATTCTCTGCAACCATGCCAGAAAGTTCCAATAGAATCCTCTCAATTTCTTCTTTCTCTTTAATCTCAAGCTCCTTTAGCTGATTGTTTAATTCAACCACTGCCATAGGCTCAATAAATGCAGTTGCTCCACTTGATGAAACATCATGGACTAGGCCAGGAACACTCCCCTTGTTTTCCTGCTTGACTGGGATTACATACCTGCCCTCCCGCATTGTTACAATAGCATCCTGAAGATATTTTCTATGTGTTGAAGAGGTTATTATGCTGTTTAATTTATCTCTTATTCCTTCGTTTTTAGCTCGAATCTGTCTTCTGATGTTTCTTAATGCAGAGCTTGCGTTGTCAGATATTTCATCCTCGCCAATTATTGCATTACTGATGGCATCCTCAAGATCCTTGATCACTCCCAGATCTTGAATCATATTTCCAATTATTCTATAACCCTCTGAAGAATCTTCCCGTGTGTCCCTCATATAGTTTTTCAAAGCTCTTGAAACCCTAAGACTTTCTCCGATTTTCAATAGGGAGCCAGGATGTAGCATACCTCCAAGTTCTGCCCTCTTTACATCATCCCTTACCTCGTTTATGCCAAAGAGTGGAGGATTACCCCTCTTAATCAAGAGCGTCAGTGCTTCATTGGTTTCATCTTGAGAGTATTTTACTTCATGGGAATCAACTGATGGCATCAGCTCCATAGCAATCTTCTTGCCAGGTGTAGATTCAGCCTTTTCCACAAGCATATCCCTAATCTTGAAAAATTCAAGTACTTTTAAGCTTTTCTGGTTCAAAAAATCACCCCGTTAAACAACACCTCTAAAAAAGTGTCCATTTGTTACTTCATTTTTTGATTTGTATTCATTCATAAAACTGATGGCATCATTCTTGCCAACTTTGTTGTTCAGATAGTCATAATAAATTTCTTGAATCTCAGATATGTTCTCCTCAAATGTAAAATCTAGTCTGAAGGATGTTACTCCAGACTTCTGAACATCCTCAAGCCGATCAAGTATCATCACTGGCACAGAATTATATATTGTTGTAAATCCATTTCCCCTTTGCATCCTGAAATTCTTCCCTATCCTATCCTTTAGCATAAATCCTTCTGAGTATTGACAGGTTTTGCAACCTCTATCATCTTTGCAGCCTTTCAAATATGCCATGGGGCAGTTTCTGGTAATCATGGAAGGTAGGTAGCCATAGACAATAGCTTCGAGTTCTCCACCCTTCTTTTCAGCTACATTACGTATTTGAACAAGATTCAACTCTGGTGACAAGGTGACTCCGCCAACTCCGATTTTTCTAAAATAATCTATTGAATAGGAGTTAAAGCAATTCAGGCCAATATCACCATGTAGTTTTGTATTAAACCGATCCTTAATAAATTGAATTGTCCCAAGATTTGAGGTTGATACTCCATCCAGCTGCTCAGAATTATCATCTACAACGCTTTGTAGTTTATTTAGGTCTTCTTCATACAGTATTTTATCAGTCCAATAATAAGCCTCTAAGCCTCTATCCTTAAGTCTTCCTAGATTCTCCTTAAGATTATCATCAAATCCAATATAAATTCTATCCACTTTTTCCAGGTTCAGCTGATTCAATTGTTTCTGATTGTTAACCCTAACTGTGAGTCTTATTTTTTCCTTCTCTTCTTTAACAACGTTTAACTCATTGGACTTCAATTCATTGAAAACTATATCCAGTTTTCTTCCAAAGCTTCCGACTATTTTTTCCCCAAGTTTTTCAGTGGCTTTTCTTCTGAGATTATTTATCTCTTTTACTGTTATAAAAGCATTCTCATCCATTTCCAAATCCAGATTTCTCAGTGAAAAAACTGTATCTCCAAGCCTTGACAGCTGGTCATAAATTCGATCCCTTGAAATTGGTGCCTTTATTGCATTCTCCACCATACTGTCTCCAGATACCTTTACAGTCGTATTGTTGTAGTCCATTATTAGCTCAGGTTCACGGCCAATGTGTAAGATAACTTCCATGTCCACTGAAAAATCCTTGTCGGAATGTTTGTAGGATTTCTGGGCAGAATCAAGTAACTCGGAGCTAGAAGTCTTCCTAAGTTGAGAGCCTTCCAAAGCAGCTTCCTTTATTCTATCAATCCAGACTATTTCATCCTTCTTACCATTGAATTGTGCCTTTGTACCAGACCTATCTCTTCCATAGGTATCCCATTCCAATCCGTCTCCAACATTAACATCCTCATACAATAAAACCTGTATGCTGTTCTTCTTTGATGAGATTACCTTGCCAACCACTCTTCCCCTATTGTCAGGTCTTTCTACCGAAACAAAGTCACTTCCAAAATCTCCAAAGGTTAGACCCTTTGTGAACTCCCTATTAAACATCTGCTCAACATCAATCTTATCCCTATGTGTAAGCAGTGAACTTCCACCATCTATTGCTTTTCTGTATGCACCAACTACAGTCGCCACATATTCTGGTCTTTTCATTCTACCTTCAATTTTAAATGACTTGACACCGACCCTAATTAGATCTTGTATTTGATCAAGGGTGTTCAAGTCACGTGTACTCAAATAGTACCCCTTATCAAATTTCCCTGTCAAATTCCCATTCTTATCAACTATGCTATACTCCATTCTGCATGGTTGAGCACATGTTCCCCTATTTCCACTTCTACCTCCAATAAGGCTGCTCATCAGGCATTGTCCTGAATATGAAAAGCACAATGCACCGTGGACAAATACTTCAAGTTCAATGTTGCTATTTTTCGAAATTCTTTCAATTTCACTCAAAGGAACTTCTCTTGCAAGTACTGCACGTGTGAACCCAAGTTCCTCCAGATGCTTTGCTCCCTCCAGATTGTTGATTGTCATCTGCGTGCTGGCATGAACCTGAAGCTTTGGGAAAATCCTTCTAACAATCGCTGCAAAGCCAATATCCTGCACGATTATTCCATCAACCCCAATTTCATATAGATACTTCACATAATCAATGGCATCAGGTATTTCCTTGTCATCCAATAGAATATTTACGGTTACAAAAACAGATACATTTCTTAAATGGGCATAAGAAACTGCCTCCATCAATTGTTCGTAATCAAAATTGGAGGCATACTGCCGTGCGTTAAATAGCTTCCCTCCTAGGTAAACAGCATCTGCTCCGTTCATTACAGCAGCCTGGAGGGCTTCTGTACTCCCTACGGGAGCTAATAATTCCAAATTTTTAATCAAATATTCTCCTCCTGATCAATTCTCATCGAGAAGCTCTAGTGTCTCTTTGAGTTGCTTCTTAAGCTCCACAATTTCCATCTGGGTTTTAAAATGCTTATCCTTATATTCCTTCAGGGCAAGGTGGCACTTATGTATCTCTTCATCCTTGCTTTTTACACTTTCCTTCAACTCATTAATCTCTCCAAAGAGCTCTTCTTTGGAAAGCTTCGTCTTGATGACCTCATCCTGGTATTCCAGGCTTTTAGTCTCCATCTCCCTGATCTTTACATTTGCCTCCTGGACTTCCTTTTTTAGGGAATCATATTTTTCAAGGGGCTCCTTGGATCTCTTTTTAAGCTCCTTGTGCTCGTCCTGTAGTTTGTAAAGCTCGTCCGCAATATTGAAAGCAGTCAGGGTTGCAGCCATTGTTGGGCTGAGTCTCTCATTTTTGTTTGACATCCTTTTGATACTACTGTCCACATATGCCGCCAGTTCTCTCACATATCTTTCGTCCTCGGCACCTACTACTGTAAAGTTACGACCATCAATCAACACGTTAATTTTTCTTTTCTCTGTCATAACCATCCTCCTTAAAACAGTCCAGTATCTTTACATGCTTCATGGTTGGGGAGGAAAATCTCCCCTAACTACGAAGCTTTGCATCGAATTTAGTCTCCAGGTCACGGATTATACTGCTTTGAATTTCATTTATTACAGAATCAGTAAGGGTACCTTCGTAGGATCTGTATACTATTGAGAAGGCAACACTTTTCTTATTCTTTTCAACCTGGTTTCCCCTATAAATATCAAACAGCTCAATTGATTCAACAAGGTCCTTGCCATGGACTGTGATAACTTCTTCAAGTTCTCCAACCATTATATTCTCATCCACAACCACAGCTATGTCTCTTGTCATGGAAGGGTATTTTGGCAATGGCTTATATTTAATATCCAAATCCGTCAGCTCAACAACTTTATCAAAGTTTATAGTAGCTACGTATGGTCTATTCTTAAGTTCATAATTAGCTGCTACATCTGGGTGAACCTCTCCAAACACTCCAAGTACTTCATCTCCTGAATACACAGTGGCTGCTCTTCCTGGATGGAACGATCGATTGTCAGTCAGACGCTTATAGTTCAATTTCCCAATTCCCAGTCTTTCAAAAACCATTTCAAGTGTTTCTTTCATGTAATAAAAATCCTTATTCCCGTAGAAGCCTATGGAAAGAACCTGCTTCTCTTCTGGAAGCTCCACTACAGGTAAAGACTTTGGAATGAATATATATCCTATTTCGTAAGCAAATACTTCTTCTATTCCCTTGTTTTCATTTCTCCCCAACAAATCCATCATGTTTGACATCAAAGTGGTACGCATTGTGCTATAGTCTTCGCCTAATGGATTCATCAGTCTGATATAGTTTCTCTCGGGAGCATCTTCTGGAAGCTTGAGCTTGTCATAAGCCTTGGGACTGATAAATGAATAGGTCATGACCTCATTATAGCCAATTCCCTGGAGAACTGATTTCACCCTGGTTTCTATCTGCTTGTTGTAGGGCTTCTCTCCTCGTGTTAACCCTCCTGTGAGTGGTTTGCTTTCAATATTGTGGAACCCGTACAATCTTCCTACTTCCTCAATCAGGTCCGCTTCAACCTTAACATCCTCTCTAAAGGACGGTACCTCTGCTGTTATGTTGCCTTCCTTGAATGTCGTCCTGAATTTTAGTCTTTCTAGATAACCAACCATGTCATCATTGGGTATATCAACTCCCAGAAGCATCCTGGCCCGTTCAGGCCTCAATATGATTGTATTAGGATTGCCTGTTGTCTGATTAACATCTATTACACCCTTGACTACTTTTCCTGCTCCCGTTTCCTCTACCAGCTCACAAACCCTTTCAACAGCTTGGCTGCAAAGATTAGGGTCAATTCCCTTCTCAAACCTCGTGGAGGCTTCTGATCTCAAAGCCAATTTTTTTGATGTCAGACGAACATGTCTTGGGCTGAAGTTGGCACCTTCAAGCAAGACAGTCTTGGTCCCTTTGGTGATTTCACTGTCCAGTCCACCCATGATTCCCGCCAAGCCAATTGCGGTGTTTTCATCTGCTATAACAACATCATTTTCATCCAGGCTTCTTTCAACATCATCCAATGTTGTTAGCTTTTCATCATTACTGGCTTGTCTAACAATTATTTTTCTACCTCCCAGCCTATCAAGATCAAAGGCATGAAGAGGCTCCCCAAGCTCCAGCATTACATAGTTGGTAATATCGACCATATTATTTACTGGTCTTACTCCTGCATTCATGAGGGTTGTCTGCATCCATAGAGGTGATGGCTTAATTACGACATCCTTAATTACCCTTGAATAATATCTTCTGCAGGCTTGTGTCTGCACTTCTATTCCATTAGTATATTCATGTATGTCGTCCACTTCATTATCAATTTCTATTTCAGGCTCCTTTAACTCTCCCTTAAATGTTGCAGACGCTTCCCTTGCCATTCCATATATGCTTAGGCAGTCCGGTCTGTTTGGTGTAATTTCAAACTCAATGACATCGTCATCAAGCTGCATTAGAGGAACTACGTTTTTACCAAGCTCATACTCCTTGTCAAAAACAAATATTCCATCTCTCATCTCCCTTGGTATTACATTGTCAGCATAACCAAGTTCCCTTAAAGAGCACAGCATTCCTTGTGATTCTATACCTCTAAAATCGGTAACCCCAATTTCGATGCCTCCTGGGAGTTTTGCCCCTGGCAAAGCCATTGGTACGAAGTCACCAGGCTTGAGATTCTTTGCTCCAGTCACAACTGTATAAGTTTCCTCTCCTGTGTTAGCCTTGCATACCAACAATTTGTCAGCATTTGGATGCTCTTCGATGCTTTCTAGTTTTGCAACCACAACTTTCTCAATTCCCTTGTTCATGTTTGTTATGGATTCAACGTGTGATCCTGAATAAGTAAGACCATCGGCGATCTTCTTTGAAGAAATGCTCAGGTCAACATATTTTTTTAGCCAATTAACTGGTAATAACATCCTTTCAATACCCCCTAGAATTGTTCAAGAAATCTATTGTCGTTTTCAAATAAAAGTCTAATGTCTTTTATGCCATACTTGACCATGGCAATTCGGTCTATTCCCATGCCAAACGCAAAACCTGTATACTTCTCAGAATCTATCCCACAATTCTCAAGAACCTGAGGATGCACCATTCCACATCCTAATAGCTCCATGCTCCATCCAGTGAAGTTACAAGCTGGGCAGCCTTCTCCCCTACACTCGATACATGTTACATCAACTTCTGCGCTAGGCTCAGTAAAAGGAAAATGATGTGGTCTATATCGTGTCTTCATATCATCACCAAAAAGCTCCTTGATGAATATATCCAAAGTATGAATCAAATTGGCCATTGAAATATTTTCATCCACAACCAAGCCCTCTAATTGATGGAACATTGGTGAGTGGGTGTCATCAACATCGTCGTAACGGAATGTTCTACCTGCCGAAACAATTCTCAAGGGTGCTCCGTACTTCTTCATTGATCTTATTTGAACCGGTGAGGTGTGAGTTCTCAACAGCAGTTCATCATTAATATAGAAAGTATCTGAAAGGTCTCTTGATGGATGGTTATCAGGCGAGTTTAAAGCATCAAAGTTGTTTTCTACAGTTTCGATTTCAGGACCTGTGACCACTGAGAATCCCATTGATATAAATAGGTCTTCCAGTTCTTCTGCAGTTTGGATTAGAGGATGCCTATGACCCCTTTTGATATCCTTGGTATTTACTGTTATATCTATTGTCTCGGAGTCAATTCGTTGCTCCTTGGCTTTCGTTTTGAGTATCTCCTTCGTTTCGTTTATTTTATTCTCAAGGTCAGCTCTCACTTCATTAGCCATTTGACCAATTACTGGTCTCATTTCAGCTGATAGCTTGCCCATATCTCTTAGAATTTTGGTTATTTCGCCTTTCTTGCCGAGAAACTTAACTCGAAGCTCCTCCAGCTCATTTAAATCTATATTGTCCTGTATTTCCTTGAAGGCCGCATCCCTCAAGGCTTCCAATCTCTCCTTCATAATAGGCTCCTTTCAAATTTATTTATAATGAAATTTCAGATTATTTACTAAATTATAGCACCACAATGGCGAAAACTCAACTTATTTAATAAGTTCTCGACTAGTCTCATACATTATAATGGATGCTGCCACTCCTGCATTAAGTGATTCTGCATTACCCACCATTGGAATGACAATATTCAAATCCGATCTTTCAAGAATATGGTCAGAAACACCGTGCCCCTCGTTACCAATTACAATTACATCTTTCTTGCTGAATTTGATCGAGTTCAATAGGGTTGCATTATCAAGTGAGGTGGCTAGTATTCTTCTATCATCAGATATCTGGTCAAAAAAGTCTTCATTGCTTTTTTGAAAGTATAGAGGGACCCTGAATATGGATCCCATCGTAGCTCTCACAACCTTTGGATTATAGGGGTCTACACAGTTTTCTCCAAGGACAATCCCGCTGATTCCAAATGCATCAGCCGACCTGATTATCGTACCCAGATTTCCAGGGTCCTGTAAGCCATCCAAATATATCAAAATCCCTTCCTTAGGAATCTCTTCAATCCCCTTTGGGATGAAATTAACAGTTGCCAAAACCCCCTGTGAATTCTCCACATTGGAAATGGTCTTGAACAATCCTTCTGGCATATAGACTGAATCTGACATACCACTAAGTGTATGGAACAACGTTTCACCCTTATCATTGCTGGCAAGAGAATCTGTGAAGATCACTTTGGTTGACAAACCATCCGTTTCAAGGGCTTCTCCTACCGACTTTATTCCTTCCACAAGGAATTTTTTTTGCTCCCAACGATACCTTTTTCTATCCAGGGCCTTGATCTCCTTAAGCAAAGGATTTTTTGAAGAAGTCACTTCAATCATGTTTACTCACCCGCTTCCTCCGCAATATGATCTATCGCTTCCGAAGCTCCCAATGCAACAAGTATATCCCCCTTTTGGACTTGGAACTTGGGACCGGGAGACACGTTTACCTCTTCCCCTCGTTTAATCGCCATGACAGTTACCTTGTACTTATTTCTAAGCCTCAATTCTTCAAGGTTTCTTTCATACCATTTTGGGATTGCTTCTATTTCAAGTATGCTGTAATCCGGAGAGAGCTCAATATAGTCAACTATACTGTTGGATGTCAGGTTGTGTGCGACCCTTACCCCCATGTCCCTTTCTGGGAATATGACCTTGTCTGCTCCTATCTTCTTAAGAACCTTGCCATGAAGCTCAGATTGTGCCTTGGCGACAATCTTATTAACACCCAGCTCCTTAACTATCAATGTAGCCATTATGGATGCCTGCAAATCGGATCCTATACTTACTATTGCTACATCAAAATTGCTTAAACCCAGCTCCTTTAGAACACCTTCATCCATGACATCTGCCTGTATGGCGTGGGTGACGTGCCCGGCTATATTGTCAACGACATCCATGTCCCCATCTATTGCCAAAACCTCATTACCAAGATCAAACAGCGTCTTTGCAACTGCTGAACCAAATCTACCGCACCCAATTACCGCAAAAGACTTCATCCAATTTCCTCCTATCCAACTGATATATGTCCTTCTGAATATCTATATCTCTTATGCTTTTTATTATATCCTATGGCATAAGCCATTGTAAGTGGTCCGACTCTTCCTGCATACATCGTACCGATGATTATTACCTTGCCCAATCCAGTGAGCTCTGATGTAATTCCCCTTGATAGACCAACTGTTGCAAAGGCAGATGTGGCCTCAAAAAGTACATCCAGAAAATTCTTACTCTCTGTGATAGTAAGTAAAAATGATATCAGGACAATCATAACCATCCCTACTGTTACTATTGCCAAGGACTTGAACACCGTCTCCTGATTTAGTCTCTTTTCGTACATTTCAATGTCTTTTTCCCCTCTAATAATACTTATTGTAGCCATTAGGACAACCCCTATGGTAGCTGTCTTAACTCCACCGGCAGTTGAGCCTGGCGATCCTCCAATAAACATCAGGATTATGGTAAGAAACACGCTGCTTTCCCTAAGTGCCGCTGTATCAATTGAATTGAATCCAGCGGTTCTAGGAACAACTGAAGCAAAAAAAGCGGATGATACTTTTTCCCAAAAGGTCATCTGGCCTAATGTTTCAGGGTTTGAATACTCTAGAATAAAGATAAATAAGGTTCCAATCAGCAAGAGCACAAAGGACATGGTTACCACAAGCTTGGTATGGAGGCTTAATCTAACCCATCTCCTATGCTTGGCAAGATCGTTGAGAACTGCGAATCCAGTACCTCCCACTATTATCAATGCGCTTAGTGTCAGGATTGTGATCGGTGAATCGGTGTATGACATAAAGCTGTTTCCGGTGATATCAAACCCTGCATTACAAAAAGCTGATATGGAGTGGAAGACTGAAAACCAAATCCCCTTAGCAACACCATACTCAGGTATAAAATTAAATGATAGCAGAACTGCTCCTAAAGCCTCTATACTGAAGGTCATTGCCAATACGTATAGAATCAGCCTTACCATTCCTGACATCGTCTCCTGATTCAACTGCTCCTTGATAATCAGCCTCTCCTTGAGGGATATTTTCTTGCCCATTATCAAGGCGACCATGGTTGCCATGGTCATAATTCCAAGGCCACCCATCTGAATCAACAAGAGTATTATAACTTTACCAAACATCGACCAGTGGGTTGCGGTATTGACTACTATCAAGCCTGTAACGCATACAGCAGAAGCTGAAGTGAACAGTGCGTCCAAAATACCTATGCTATTGCCATCAGCTGATGCTATGGGAAGGTTAAGTAGTATTGACCCTATCAATATTAACACAAAAAATCCAAGTGCAAGTACCCTCGGAGGGTTCAATTCAAATAAATACAGTCTTTCTTTTATGTATGACATAATAGTCCTCCATTATGTATGTAGAAAATTATTGCTATAAATGCAAAAAAAGTTCCTAATGGAACTTTTGCATTTATGCTTCCTTTGCTATCTCTACAAGTTTAGCAAAGCCTTCTGAATCATGTATAGCCATTTCTGAAAGCATTTTTCTGTTTACTTCGATTCCTGATTTTTTAAGTCCACTTATAAACTTGCTGTAGCTCATTCCGTTTATTCTTGCAGCTGCATTAATCCTTGCAATCCACATTTTTCTAAACTCTCTCTTCTTCTGTTTACGTCCTATGAATGCATAGTTTAATGATTTCATAACAGCTTGGTTTGCTGGTCTGAAAAGCTTACTCTTTGCACCATAATATCCTTTTGCTGCCTTTAACACTTTCTTATGTCTTTTTTTGGCATTAACGCCTCTTTTTACTCTTGCCATTGTACACGCCTCCTATATAAGTTTCTCAATACTATGGTAGCATTGAATCGATTCTTTTTTGATCTCCCTTGCTTACGTATGCACCTTTCCTAAGGTTTCGCACTCTTTTAGGTGATTTTTTTCCAGTCTTGTGGCTCTTATAAGCTTTAAATCTCTTCAGAAGACCTGAAGCGGTTCTCTTGAATCTCTTTGCTGAGCCTCTATGTGTTTTCATCTTTGCCATTGTCCAATTCCTCCTAACTTAGTCTGCTTTGGGCATAAGGAACATAACCATATTTCTGCCCTCAAGCTTTGCTTCTTTTTCGATTTTCCCAACTTCGCTCGTCAGCTGGGCAAATTCATCCAATACTTCTTTTCCCATTTCAGTATGGCCCATCTCTCTACCTCTGAACCTAACTGAAACCTTTACCTTATCGCCATCCTTAAGAAAGTCGATAGCCCGGTTTGCCTTAACATTCAAGTCATGAGTTTCGATATTGGGTGTTAACCTTATTTCCTTTATGTTGATAATCTTTTGATTCTTTCTGGCTTCTTTTTCCTTCTTAGCCATTTCGTACTTGTATTTTCCGTAATCCATTACTCTGCACACTGCTGGTTTTGCAGTTGGAGCAACATTTACCAAATCAAGTCTTCTCTCGAATGCAACATCCAATGCCTTCTTAAGTGGCACCACACCTAGCTGACTACCATCCACATCAATAAGTCTAACTTCTTTTTCCCTTATCTCTTCGTTGATTTGAAGTTCTTTAATAATCCTACACCTCCTGTAGTTTAAAAAAATAAATTAAAAAAGCGGACATAGAATGTCCGCTCAAATACCATCGCATGGCAACTCCTGTTAAATTATAAATTCACAGGTTAATTCTGTCAACCCTATGAGCCGCAGCTATAAGGTGAGAAGCGGAACTTCTACTTTGAATTATATATTCAATTCCTTAACCATTATATGACATCATCATATATTTGTCAAACATTATTGTTGAACAAGCTCATAAAGTGCATGAGAATAGATTTCCGTAAGCTTTATTACGTTTTCAATGGTGATATTCTCATCCTTCTGATGGGCCAACTCCTCTTGGCCAGGAAACACCGGCCCAAAAGCCACTGCGTTACTCATGGCCCTAGCATAGGTTCCTCCCCCTATTGTTATGGGCTCCGAGTCCAGATCTCCTGTTTTTTCCCTATATACCTTCATTAAGGTCTTCACAAGTTCATTTTCCTTTGGCACATACAAGGGCTTGGAATCTATCGCACCTTCCTTTAGATCAATGGGAGTGTCCTTGATATTCTCTCTTACTCCAATGAACACTTCCTTTGCGGAGCTGCTTATTGGATATCTTACGTTGACAGAAAGTACTATATGGCTGCCATCATAGCTTATCAGGCCAGGATTGAAGTCCAGTTTCCCTGAAAGTTCGTCTTCCAGAGCACAACCTATTCCTTCCCCATGATGTTTAAATGCAATTCTATTATTATAGAAGTCTATGAATCTGCAAACAGGGCACTGCCCGGAATATACAAACCCAAGGAAGTCCATTAAATAGCTTATTGCATTTTCACCCTTGGAGGGTGTGCTACCATGAGCTGATTTCCCTTTAGCCGTAACCTCAAAGCCTTTGTATGTTTCCTCAAGGTCAATTTGAAAATCCTTATTCTTGATGTAATCTTCAAATTGTGAAATAAATAGGCTTTTGTCCTTTACATTAAGACTGGCCCAGGCCCTGTCTGGAACCATATTGGTTGCATTACCACCCTTTATGTCAAGAAGAGTGATGTCACTGTTCTCTGTCCCCTTATATGGGAACTTAAGGTCAAAGCCTGTAATCCCTTTTTCACCATGGATTACAGGAAAATCGGCATCTGGAGTAAAGGCCATGGTTGGAGGGTCCTCATTTTCAAAGTAATGCTTCATGCACTCCCATCTACTTTCCTCATTTGCTCCAAGAATCAGTCTGATTCTTCTACCTGGGATTACTCCACTATCAGCCAATGCCTTCATAGCATATAGAGCAATCACTGCGGGACCCTTGTCATCCATTGTACCTCTCCCAAATATCTTTCCATCGTGAATTTCACCACCATATGGTGGGTATGTCCAACCGTCACCCTCAGGGACAACATCCACATGGGCTAGAATACCCACTGTCTCATTACCTTCACCAAAATCTATGTGCCCTGCATAACCATCCAGATTTTTGGTGCTGAAACCCATGCTTTCACCAAGCTTCAGCATAAAATCCAAAGCCATGTAGGAGCCTTTTCCAAAGGGCATCCCTGGAAGTGGCTCCTCCTCTACTGACTTTATCCTAACTGCCTCCTGGATTGACTTTACTATTTCAGGTTCAAGCTTACTTATTGTATCTTTAAACTCCATCCTGTACCTCCGGTCTATTTGGCTTTAGTCTCAACCTCTTCCATTATCTGCTCGATGAAGGCTTCCATACCCATTTGACCCATGTCTCCCTGATCTCTCTTTCTCACTGATACAAGCCTATCTTCAACCTCTTTTTCTCCTACAATTAGCATATAAGGTAGCTTTTGCATCTGAGCTTCACGGATCTTATATCCAATCTTCTCCGCTCTTTCATCGACCTCAACACGAATCCCTTTTTCCTCCAGCTGTTTAGCCACCTCTTTGGCGTAATCGTTAAATTTGTCTGATATTGGAAGAATTGTAGCCTGAACAGGCGCAATCCATACCGGGAACTTCCCAGCAAAGTGTTCAATCAGGATTCCCATGAATCTTTCCATACTTCCAAGTATTGTTCTGTGGACCATTACAGGCCTCTTCTTCTCATTGTCCTGATCCACATATGTCAGATCAAATCTTTCTGGCATCTGGAAATCCAGCTGTATTGTACCGCATTGCCATGTCCTTCCGATTGCATCCTCTAGATGGAAATCAATCTTCGGACCATAGAATGCCCCATCACCTTCGTTTATCTTAAATGATATCTCTTTTTCCTCCAAAGCTTCTCTCAGGCTATCAGTTGCAAGATTCCACTGTTCTTCAGTTCCCATTGAATTTTCAGGTCTTGTGGACAGTTCAATGTTATACTTGAAGCCGAAAACATCATAAATATAATCTGCCAGATCAATCGTCTTCTTCAGTTCATCCTTAACCTGGGATGGAAGCATATAAAGGTGAGCATCATCCTGAGTGAAGCTTCTAACCCTCATAAGACCATGAAGGGCCCCTGAAAGCTCATGACGATGAACAAGTCCCAGTTCCCCCCATCTTAGTGGAAGGTCTCTATAGCTGTACATCTTTGATTTGTAAACAAGTATTGATCCTGGGCAATTCATGGGTTTGATTGCATATGCACCCTCATCAATTGTTGTAAAGTACATGTTTTCCTTGTAATGATCCCAGTGACCTGATTGATGCCATAGGTTTTCATTTAGAATTAGAGGTGTCTTTATTTCCCCATATCCTCTCTTTGTATGTTCATCTCTCCAGAAGCTTTCCAATATGTTTCTAATAACCATTCCCTTTGGATGGAAAAATGGAAATCCAGGGCCTTCTTCCTGCATGCTGAAAAGATCCAGTTCCTTGCCAAGCTTTCTATGATCTCTCTTTTTTGCTTCTTCAAGTCTATTCAGATATTCTTCAAGATCCTTCTTCTTTTCATAGGTTGTTCCATAAATTCTTTGAAGCATCTTATTGTTTTCGTCACCTCGCCAGTATGCACCAGCAATGCTCATTAGCTTAATTGCCTTAACCTTTTTTGTATCGTATAGGTGAGGTCCAGCACAAAGGTCAGTGAATTCTCCAAGTTTATAGAAAGAGATGATCTCATCCTCAGGGAGATTTTCAATTAGGTCAACCTTGTACTCCTCTCCTCTTTCCTTGAAAAACTCCAATGCTTCATTTCTCGGCATTTCAAATCTTTCAAGTACATGCCCTTCCTTTGCAACGCGCTTCATTTCATCCTCAATCTTTTCCAGATCCTCTGGAGTAAACCTGTGCTCAGTATCAAAGTCGTAATAGAATCCATTTTCAATTGCAGGTCCAATTGCAAACTTAACGCCTGGGAAAAGGTTCTGAACTGCATGTGCCATTATATGGGCAGAAGTATGCCAAAAAATTTTCTTTCCTTCAGGATCCTCAAATTTTACGACCCTAAAATCTGAATCCTCCGATATCGTCTCCTGCATTCCCATTATTTTGCCATTCACCACAGCTCCCATGGCAACCCTTGCAAGGCCCTCAGAAATATCTGCTGTTACATCATAAACCTTTACACCGTCCTCATACTCCCTCACTGAACCATCAGGCAAAGTAATCTTAATCATATTTTTCCCTCCTTAAAAAAATAAGGTCCCTCATACCTACATTTCTGTAGGGACGAAAGACCGTGGTTCCACCCTAATTTATACTCATTTCAAATAACGCCTCTAGGCGGCTACCCTTTCAGGTACGGCTCCGGGGTGGTTTTCGGTCAACATTCTTGAAGAGAACTTTCAGCCTGGGTTCTCTCTCTCTGACAATTATTGTCAACATACTCTTCCCATCGACACCTTTTATTTTTAATTAGATAGATTTTAACAATTCTGTACATCATTGTCAAGCTATTATTGTATATACCACAAATGTGTTACTTTAAAACTTCCAGTAAGGTACTCATGTCATACTTGGTCTGTTCACCAGATTTCATATCCCTCAGTGTATACTCTCCACTCTTCTTCTCTTCTTCACCTATGACAATAACAAAAGGTATTCCCATCTTGTCCGCATAGTTGAACTTTTTGCCTAATTTAGTCTCCTCCAGATATATCTGTGTGAAAATGTTCTCTTTTCTCAATGCAGCAGCCAGTTTTATCGACTCATCCATGTAGCCCTCCATGGGAATTACAAGAACCTTTGTAAGTGAATTCTCCTGGGTATTTATTATTCCAGCTTCCATTAGCTGATAGAACAATCTCGTCAGACCAATTGATATCCCAACACCAGGAAGCTGCTGTTTTGTGTAGTAGGTAGCCAGATTGTCATATCTACCACCTGAACATACACTTCCGATTGATGGATATTCATCGAGTAATGTTTCATATACCGTTCCAGTATAATAATCCAGGCCTCTAGCAATGGTAAGGTCAATTGCAAAGTTGGATTCCGGAACTCCAAACAACCTTAGATATTTTACCACTGTGGCTATTTCATCGAGACCTTCCTTGAAAAGATCGTTTTCAATGCCCATTTCGGTCAATGAAGCAACTATTTCATCATTGCTTCCACTAATGGATATAAACCTCTTTATGCTAGTTATCTGATCTTTGGTCAATCCGTTCTCTTCAAGCTCTTCCTCAACTTTTTTCATGCCGATCTTTTCCAGCTTGTCAACTGATCTCAATACCACATGAGCATCCTCGATTCCAATCGAATTAAAGAATCCAGATAGAATTTTTCTATTGTTTATTTTAATTGTAAACTCCTCGAATCCCAAATCCTTGAAGGTTGAGTAGATAACACTTGGTATCTCTGCATCATTAATTATGTCCAGCTTCCCATTCCCAATTATGTCAATGTCAGCCTGATAGAATTCTCTGAAACGTCCTTTTTGATTTCTTTCTCCCCTATAGACCTTGCCAATGTGATACCTTCTATATGGAAAGTTAAGCTCAGAATAATGCTGGGCAACGTACCTAGCCAATGGTACAGTCAGGTCAAATCTCATTGACATGTCTGTGCTACCCTTGACAACCTTGTAAATCTGCTTCTCAGTTTCTCCTCCACCCTTTGCCAGTAGGACCTCCGATTTTTCGATTACTGGCGTATCAATTGGCAAAAATCCAAACTTTTCATAGTTTCTCCTGATAGTATCCATCATTCTGTTAAACAGAATCTGGTCACCAGGATTCAATTCCATAAATCCAGGCAGTATTGATGGCTTTACTATATCATTTCCCATATTTTCCCTCCCTGATTTTGTATATATGTTTTATAATACCACTTATTCCCTACTTTTGAAAGATGCCTTGTCCATGTAATTATCTATTTCTTGGAGCTGAGTCCGATTATTGTCCCCACATCCATTGCAGGTTCCTCTGACAGGTATACCAGGCTTATTCCCTTTTGAGCAAGAAAATCCTCAATCCTACCTTTATCGGGATGCAGCTCCAGACTGCCTGTTACGACCATCTTATCGGGAGAAACCAACCCTGTGGCCCCACCGATAAAGCCGTATTCCATTCCTGGAAGCTTTATATGGCCTGGTTTTATTAGCAGTATGTCATAGCCAACTCCAGTAAGCATCTTAAATATTCCTTCATCAGAGGTTATTCCACTGTTCTCACCCACTATTGCCAAGGAACATTTAGAGTAACCCTGTCTGATGTTAAACTTTTTAAGCTTAAATTTTTCTGCGAAATCCAGGATAATTCCATCAGTTGCATCCAGCCTATGTATAAGAGCATTCTTCAAGTAAGCCACATTATATGGTACATCCTTTGGATACTTCTTCTCTACCTGACTTGATCCCTTTATTACTTGAATACCATGTTCCACCAGTTCGTTGCTATAATACTCCCACACTGATGGATCTGCTACAACAGAACCATCTGGTAGTGGTGACAGGACCATGTCCGGATGATTTGCAACAGGTGCCTGCAGCCTGGTTGATTCAATGGTTGGTATGGCACTGATTCCCATGCTTTCAATAGCTTTAAAGACATCGGAAGATGCATCTTTACTTATTATTGCTATATCAACCATTTTTTTTGGAACAAATGGATTTTTCATGATCCCTCATCCTTCTAAAACTGCTTTATTCTAAAAAATCCTTCTGTTTTCAACAGAAGGATTTCGTTATGGAGGCGACACCCAGATTTGAACTGGGGGTGAAGGTGTTGCAGACCTCTGCCTTACCACTTGGCTATGCCGCCATATTTTTGGAGCGGAAGACGAGATTCGAACTCGCGACCCTCGCCTTGGCAAGGCGATGCTCTACCACTGAGCCACTCCCGCTTGCTATTATTTTACCACAAAACCATTGTGGTGCCCAGAGCCGGAATCGAACCAGCGACACGTGGATTTTCAGTCCACTGCTCTACCGACTGAGCTATCTGGGCAAGTAATCGCACCATTTCTGGCCGATGTCACAATAGCTAGTATACATTATTTATCTTTGATTGTCAACAGGATTTTCTCAAGGTCATTCTTGTGAAAATGGTACTTAGTATTGCAGAAGTGACAGACAACTTCACTTTCGCCGTCCTCCTCTATGATATCCTTTATTTCCTTTTCACCAAGACTTATCAAAACCTTCTCAACCTTTTCAGATGAGCAGTCGCAGGTATAGCTTACGTTAATCTTCTCTGTAGTCTCCATGTTAAATTCAGACAGCAATTCCTCCATTATTTCCTCCGGACTATAACCCTCATCAATCAATGTTGAAAGTGGTCTGGCTTTCTTTAAGGATGACTCAATCATAGCTATTTCATCATCTGTTATGAAGGGTAGCAACTGAATAATAAAACCTCCCGCCGCCTTGCAGGACAGATCCCTATCGACTAATACTCCCAGTCCTACTGCTGTTGGAATCTGCTCTGATTCACTGTAAAAGTTGGCTATGTCATCGCCAATTTCGCCTGTCACAAGACTAGTCTGGCCAACATAGGGATCTCTCATGCCAACATCAGTTATCGAAATAAATGTTCCCTTCTTTCCAACTATTGCTCCAACGTCAAGCTTCCCTGAAGCTGTCGAGGGGGAATCTGCCGCGGGATTATCAATCAATCCCTTGACTTCCCCACGATTGTTTGCAACAACTGTTATGGTTCCCACTGGTCCATCTCCTGCCACCTTAAGGGTCAACAGATCAGTATCGTTTTTCATCGTAGCTCCCATCATAGCTCCAGCTGTCAATAGTCTACCTATTGCAGCTGTTGCAGTAGCTGAAGTATTATGAATTCTTCGAGCCTCATCCACCATTTCAGTTGTCCTTGCAACAAATGCTCTAAGTCTACCTTCTCTATCCATACCCCTAATCATATAATCCTTCATAAAATCACCCTCTTTTTCATTTCTTCGCAACAAAATTAATTCGTTCACTTTCGTTTGTTATATCTTCAAATCCAAATGCGTTATAAACACAGGTCTCTGAAAAGCCGGCTTCGCTAAGCAAGCTTTTTACAGTCTCAACATCGTAAGACTTTTCTCTGTGATGTTCGTCAAACCTTCTGTAGTCTGTCCCATTATCTGAGATGAAAAAAGTAAGATAGAAATCGCATATTCCAGTGCCTATATCAAACTGATTTTCCCAGGTGTAGAAAACATCGTCCCTATCCTCAATGAAGATATTGTTACCTAATATCTCCTTTAGCTTATATTCAGAGTTGATGTCAAAGACAAATATCCCACCCTCCTCCAAATGTTGGAATACGCTGCTGAAGGTTCTTTTTAGAGATGCTTCATCCAAAATATAGTTTATGCTATCACATGCAGAAACTACAGCTTGGTATTTCCTGTCCATCTTGAATTCCTTCATATCCATATTAAAGAGCCTTTTACTCTTGTAACTTGATAATTTATTGTTTGCTATTGCAAGCATTTCATGCGAAAGGTCAAAACCATCAACGGTATGACCTAGTCTTAGCAGCTCCTTCGTTAGGTTGCCAGTGCCACAAGCCATTTCAAGAATTGAAGTTTTCCCAAATCCATTTCGAATCAATATATTTTGAATGTACTCACTCCAGGCTACATAATCAAAGTCATCCATCAAATCATCGTACAATAAAGCAAATTCTCCGTAACTGTTCACAATATATCACATCCTTCTCATATAAGGAAAAAGTATCTGTAATTCAAAAATATAAAAATACCCGCAATAACAACAATTGGTGCCCATGAAATTTTATAGCTATCTGTTTCCATCTCTTCTAACTCCCAAGTAGAATCTACGGTTTCCATGGTGTGTTCAACTCGACTATTATCCTTTGGACCTGGTAGATTCTTTAAGAGTAGGTACAAGACAACAAAGGAGAACAAGGCCCAGCTACCCAACATCACCAAGGTTATAATCAATTGAAGACCTTCAGGTATCAAAGGAGCCTGCTCAGTGATCTCCTGAATGTTCTCTGTTAATCCTGTTAGTACAAACCCCAAAGTCAATGCAATTCCATTATTTATAGTATGACCAAGTATGGACCCGTACAAACTATTTGTTTTGTATCTGATTACCCCCAGTACAATACCTAGAAAAAGAGGTCCCAGAAGGTTAAGAAGATTGAAGTGGAACATCCCGAACAGCAAAGCCGATATTAGGATTGCTTGCTTCTCTCCCATTCTAATATATGCACTTTGCATTGTTCCCCTAAACATTACCTCCTCGCATATCCCAGGAGTCACAGCAATTACAATAAGTCCAATTAAATAATCTATTAGATTTGTTGGGACTGGCACACCAATTGGCATGGCAGGGCTCACTGAATTGACCATTACCAGCACAATGTAATTTAGAAAGACTGCCATCGGATATGCAAAAACCATTATGAAAAAAATCTGGATAATTTGTCTAGCTGTTATTGGGTTTAAGCCAAGGACATTTTTTAAAGAATAACCCCTCATTTTAAGATAAATAATATTAGGGGCCAGAATAAAAATATACTCAGTAATTAGCACTCCAGTATAAAGGTCTCTCCGCTGTGCCATTGACCCGAATATAAGCAATACTAGACCCAGTACCAAAAAGAGTATATTTACTTCATTTATTGTCGGCAGGCTCTTTGACCTCATAAATTCTCACCCCATCCTTTAGCTGTAAAACTCCATTAAATACACCTACAGTCTCCTGTAGGTGAAATAGTCATTACTCAAATGTAAATATATATGGGACGTTTCTGAAATAATCCCCATAATTTAAACCATATCCCACTATAAAAACATCAGGAATTTCATATCCTACATAGTCAGGCTCAAGATCAACCTGTCTTCTGCTAGGTTTATCCAGCATTACACAAACTTTTATAGTATCGGGTTCCTTCGCTTCAAGGTGCTCGATAACTTTTTTAAGAGTATGCCCAGTGTCGATAATATCGTCTACTATCAACACATCCTTTCCCTTAAGACTACCTCTTACATCCTGCAGAATCTTGACAATACCTGATGAAACCTCTTCGTTTCCATAGCTTGCTGTGGTCATAAATTCAATCTCCACTGGAATACTCATTTCTCTTGCAAGGTCAGCTGTAAACACAAAACTTCCCCTCAACAAGGATACAATAACAAGGTCTCTATCCTTGTATTGTTGGCTCAATTCCTTTCCCATCTCCTTGACTCTCTTGTCAATCTCTTCTCTTGAAAATAGAATTTTTTCCTTCTTGTTATCTATCAAGCTATTATCTCCTTCCTATTTAAATTTATTTCTTAATATATCCTTCAATTCCCTTAATTCTTTTAAGATTAAATTCAAAGTCAATTGAAGACTTACAACTATTATAAAGATTATTGCCCCTATTAGCAACTGTGTATGCATAATAATCATTCCTTTATTTTTAAACAGCCGATTTATACCCTTTCAATGGATTATACCCTGGACCAATAATCATAACTCATTTAAAACGGTCATCCTCATACAAATATATTATTGATCTTCTGTGACTTTTTCAAACCTATCATCAGTATATTTATTATTTCGAACAGGGAACTTCTGTTTCTAAGGACTAGAAATTTCTGTTGATGAATATCAAAAAAGTTACCTTAATGCATCTAATATGCTTTTTATGGTATAATCAATTAATCTCATTTATAAAGGGGTGTAAAAATGTTTCAAAACAACACTGAGGATGTTGCAAAACAAAAGCTACTATTATTGTATATTCTAAAAGTATCACCAGGTTCTCTTACGAAGGAAAAGCTTTCTGAGATTCTGATAGATAATTTCAATATGAATTTCTTCATCATCCAGCAATATCTCTCCGAGCTTACATCAGGAGGATTTGTAAGTCTAGACAATGATGAAGGCAATCAAGTTCTAGTACTTGAAAATAGTGGTTCGAAAAGTTTGGATTACTTCAAATCAAAAATGACAGATTCCATGATTTCAAAGGTCCACGGAGTATTTAATCTCAACTCTTCAGGCAATCCTACCCCTGTACAAACTGAAGCCACATCCTATCCAAGAGACAATGGGGAAATAAATGTAAATCTTAAGCTCACTGAGATGGATGAAACAGTGTTCAGCATGTATATAAGCGTTCCAAATCAAGAGCAGGCAGCCGTCCTCATGGAAAAGTGGGAAAAGTCTCCTGATTACTATTATAAATCAATAATAGAACTGTTCATAGACAATAAACCTACTATTTAGTTAGTAGGTTTATTGCATGGGATCTCACTTCACCTATCATGTAAAGTGATCCTCCAAATAATATCATATCATCTTTTTTAGCCAACTCAATTGATTTTCTTACAGCTCCTTTTATTGTCTTCTCAACGTGGACATTAGATGTAAGTTTTCTTACCTCTTCTCCAAGAAGCTCCGCCGCCAGCTTTCTGGGCATATTCACCTCAGTCACTACCACCTGGTCGGCCAATGGTACAAGCTTTTCTATCATGTGGGTATAATCCTTATCCTTTAGAACACTCATCCCAAGAATTAGCCTATTGTATGGGAACATCTTCACTGCATCCGCCAAAAGGGTTATTCCCTGTAGATTGTGAGCGCCATCAATCAAGAAAATAGGATCCCTTGAAAGAACCTCAAGTCTCCCCTTCCACTTTGTTTTCAGGAGGCCACTCCTAAGTTGTCCCTCTGTAATTTCTAAAATACCCCTGTCCCTCAATTCCAAGATAGTTGTGACAGCCAATGCTGCATTCATTACCTGGTAGTCACCCAGCATTGAAATCTGTAGATTTTCGTATGCATTTCCCTTGTATTTGAAATCAAAAACACTTCCCTGGTACGTACTTGTTCTTATCTTTAGGTTGTCAATGGGTAGCTTCACAAAATCAGCTCCCTTTTCATATGCCACTTCCGCAATTACCTTCTCTGCTTCCATTTTCTGTGGATATGAAACCACAAGACCGTTTTCTTTAATGATCCCAGCTTTTTGGTAGGCAATTTCTGCAAGGGTTTTTCCCAATACATCAGTATGGTCATAATCGATTGTAGTAATCACAGACGCAACAGATGACTGTATGACATTAGTGCTGTCAAACCTACCTCCAAGACCTACCTCCAAAATTACGAAATCAACATTGCTCCTATTGAAGTATTCAAACCCAACTGCAGTTACAAGTTCAAATGTTGTTGGGTGTTCCATCCCGTCCTGAACCATCCTGTCAGCGGCTTTCTTTACCTTGGAGGTTATATCCCCCAAAACCTCCTGTGGGATGTCCTCACCGTTGATCTGAATCCTCTCAGTGAACCTTTCAAGGTAGGGGGATGTATAAAGACCTGATCTATAACCGGCTTCCTCCAAACAATGGGCAAGATATGCCGATGTTGAACCCTTACCATTTGTACCACCCACATGGATATATTTCATTCCAATATGAGGGTCTCCCAGGTGACCCAACAATGTTCTGATGGAATCAAGCCCCAGTCTTGAACCATATTTTTCCTTGTCATTTATATAGGCAAGTGCCTCTTCGTAGTTCATCTGTTCCTCCTGCTATTTCTTTAGTGATTCCAGTCTTTCCAGGACATTCTCCAACATCTGTGAGTATTTAGTCTGCTTCTCCTTTTCTTCTGCAACAATTTTTTCGGGAGCTTTTGAGACAAAGCCCTCATTGGATAGCTTTGACTTAACTCTCTTTATCTCATCCTCAAGCTTGGATTTCTCCTTCTGGAGTCTTTCAATTTCTTTTTCAAAATCAATCAGGTCGCTTAATGGAAGATAAATCTCACAACCATCTAGAACAACTGATATGTTATCTTCTCCCAAGTTCTTCTTGTTATCTTCATATATAACTTCCTCAGCGCCTGCAAGAGCCATAAACTTAACTTTGGAATCATCAATCACTGACTTCAATGAGTGGTCCTCAAGTACAAATATCAATTTTGATTTTCTTGATGGTATGATATTCATTTCCGCCCTTGCGTTACGAATTCCCTTTATGGCGGTTTTTATAAACTCAATGTCCTCCTTTTCTTTTTGGAAGATTAAATCTTTATTAGATTTAGGCCAGGACTCAATTATCAATGCCTCACTACTTCCTGGAAGATGCTGCCATATCTCCTCAGTTATGAATGGCATAAATGGATGCAGAATCTTTAGTGTTTCCTTTAATACTACAACTAATACATTCTTCGCTGTCTCAGCAGATAATTTGTCATCTCCATATAATCTGGACTTTACCATCTCAATATACCAGTCACAATAGTCTTCCCATATGAAATCATATATCCTTTGACCCGCCAGTCCAATTTCATATTTATCCATATTATCCTTGATTTCGCCAATAACCGTATTTAGTCTTGTCAGTATCCATTTGTCTTCAATCTGTAGGTCCATTCCCTCAAGAGTCGCTTTTTCCATATTTTCATCAAGATTCATCAATACAAATCTGGTTGCATTCCATAGCTTGTTTGCAAAGTTTCTATTAGCTTCAACTCTCTCAATATAGAATCTCATATCGTTACCAGGAGTGTTACCAGTTATCAAGGTGAATCTAAGGGCATCTGCACCGTATTCATCTATGATTTCAAGAGGATCGATGCCGTTGCCAAGAGACTTGCTCATTTTCCTTCCCTCTGAATCCCTTACAAGTCCTGTAAGGAATACATCCTTGAAGGGAAGCTCTCCTATTTGTTCAAGACTTGAGAAGATCATTCTTATAACCCAAAAGAAAATTATATCGTATCCTGTGACAAGAACATCTGTCGGGAAAAAGTATTTCATGTCTTCAGTTTCTTCAGGCCATCCCAATGTTGAAAATGGCCAAAGTGCTGATGAAAACCATGTATCCAGAGTGTCGGTTTCTTGTCTTATTTTTGTGCTGTTACACTTGCTGCAGCTTGTTACATCCTCTCTTGATACAATTATCTCACCGCAGTCATCACAGTAGTAAACAGGTAATCTGTGCCCCCACCAAAGCTGTCTTGAAATGCACCAATCCTTAATATTCTCTAGCCAGTGTACATAAACCTTGCCAAATCTTTCGGGTACAAAATTTATTTCACCCTTGTAGTATGCCTCAAGAGATGGTTTTGCCAATGGTTCCATTTTAACAAACCATTGTTTTGAAATTATTGGTTCTATAACCGTCTTACATCTTTCACAGTGCCCCACTGCATTTTCATGATCCTTGACCTCTTTAAGATAGCCCTCTTCCTTTAATTTATCAGCAATGGCCTTCCTAGCTTTGAATCTCTCAAGCCCTTTAAATTCTCCACCATTTTCATTGATAAATCCGTCTTCATCAATAACTACACATTGACCAAGACCATGTCTAGCTCCAACTTCGAAGTCATTGGGGTCATGGGATGGTGTAATTTTCAATGCACCAGTTCCAAACTCCATCTCTACATAATTATCCGCTATTATTGGAATTTCCCTACCTACCAATGGCAATATTACTGTTTTTCCAACCAAGTGTGTATATCTCTCATCATCTGGATGAACAGCAACCGCCAGATCCCCCAGTATTGTTTCAGGTCTTGTAGTGGCTATTGTTATTGTTTCATCCAAGTCCTTTATAGGATAGTTTACATGCCAAAGATGTCCGTGGGAATCCTCGTGGTCTACCTCAGCATCTGATATTGCAGTATGGCAGCTGGGACACCAGTTAATTATTCTATCACCCCTATAAATCAAGCCTTTGTCATACAGTCTTACAAATACCTCTTCAACTGCATTACTTAGCATTTCATCAAGGGTAAACCTATCTCTGGTCCAGTCACAGGATACTCCAAGCTTTTTAAGTTGATTTTTGATGGTTCCTCCATATAGGTCCGTCCATTCCCATGCTTCCTTCAGGAAACCTTCCCTTCCAAGCTCATCCTTGCTTCTTCCCTCAGACTTGATTTTTTCAACTACCTTTGCCTCAGTTGATATACTTGCATGGTCAGTACCTGGTAGCCACAAAGCAGAATATCCCTCCATGCGTTTCCATCTTATAAGAATATCCTGGATGGTATTGTTCAATGCGTGCCCCATATGAAGGCTTCCTGTCACGTTAGGAGGCGGCATCATTATAGTATATGGCTTTTTGTTTTCGTCAATTTCCGGCGTGAAGTATCCATTATCATTCCAGAAACCATATAGGCGATCTTCAAACTCCTTAGGATTATAATTCTTTGGTAAATTTTCTCTCATATTTTTCCCTCCTTGGCAAAAATTATAGAAACCCTCCGTCCTATAATAAGGACGAAGGGTTCGCGGTACCACCTTAATTCCATGGCATTACCATGGCACTTAATTCATAGATAACGGTATCCCGTTCAAACCTACTTCTAATTCAGTTTGAATGTTCGAAAGCTACCTTCATCTGATTCTTGCTTAGGATTTTCCAGCCTAGAATCCATTCTCTTATAAGAGAATCAGACTACTCCTCTTTCTCATCACAAAATATATAGTCACAATTATAGCTATAAAAGGGAAATTTGTCAATGAAGTTTTCCCATGTAGATCTCAGAATATAGATACTCAACCAATAATTTACAAGGAAATTCCATATATCTGCTTGATCAAATAATCTCTTCAGACTCCAGGCGTTCCACTTCCTCATCATTCAATCCTAACAACTGTGAATATACATACTTATTATACTCACCAATTTCTGGTATACGCATTTTTCTGTCACCTGGAGTTTTGGACATTTTATATACTGAGCCAGACAGCTTCACTTTCCCACACAAAGGTTGCTCAACCTCCACTATCATCTCACGATGCTTTATCTGTGGGTCGTTTGCTACCTGTCCAAAGGTAGGCACTTCAGATGTTGGAACCTTGAACTTTCTCAATTGTTCAACTGCATCAATTACGGTTTTGTTCCTTAACCAATTATCTAGTATTTCTTCAACAGCTTCCATATTTTGAGCTCTCAGCACCCTGGTTCTGAACCGTTCATCTTCCAGCAAATCCTCCCTGTCTATGGCCTTTAGAACATTCATCCATTGACCGTCTGTTATTGTGCAAATAACAACATATCCATCCTTGGCCTTATATGATCCAAATGGCGAGGAACTGCTTAGCTTATTGCCCATACGCTTAGGTTCCTCAAGAGTATCAAAGTAATTTGCTCTGTCCGGAAATACCATAGCCCACATTCCATCCTGCATTGATATGTCAATGCGTTGACCCTCTCCCGTCATGCTTCGGTAATGCAATGCTGCTAGTATTGCTATAACCGCGTTGTAGCCACCCATATAGTCCGCCAGTGATACGCCTACCTTTAGCGGTTCACCATCCTTATACCCTGTTACACTCATGAGACCACCCATAGCTTGCCCGACCATGTCATAGGTGACCTCGTCTTTTCTTGGTCCAGTCTGTCCAAATCCTGAAATTGATGCATAAATGATTGCTGGATTGATTCTACTTGCTTCATCATAGCCCAATCCTAATTTATCCAATATACCAGGTGCAAAATTCTCTACGATTATATCACATTCAGCGGCCAGTTTTTTTGCAAGCTCCAAGCCACTAGGATTTTTCAAGTTCAAAGTTATACTTTTCTTACCTCTGTTGTAAGATAAGAACTGATATGATTCTCCTGAGGGAGTCATTGGTGCTGCATTTCTTTCTGGTTCACCGGTTCCGGGTCTCTCCACCTTAATTACCTCAGCTCCCAACTCACATAATACAGAAGTACAATGTGGTCCTGATAAATACTGTGTGAAATCCAAAACTCTAATTCCTTCCAAAGCCTTTTTCATACCGCAATCTCCTTTCCCGCGCTATCATAATTTTTATGAATCGTCTTGATTTCAAATCTTTGATAAAATTTTTGTTTGAAAAGCACAAATCAAATAAATTTCTGGGAATATTGAGATGGGGAATTAATCTCTATAATGAACTCTTTTCATCATCAAGTAGCTTTCTGAATATCTTGAGATAGTTGTAGAACGCAATAAGATTTAGAGTTACAGTAATGGATAATAAAATTATTGAAATTGTCATACTCAGATTAAATACGATAGACAGAATTGCAGCATAAAGGGAAAAAGTAGCTACTTTACCATACTTATTAGATGGAATTACTGCCCTTCCATGCTTTATATATAAGATTAGGCCCCCACCTATCATAATTATTTCTTTAACGAGCATAGGAATCAATATCCAAACTGGTATTAGACCAATCATTGTAAAAGTGACCAATACAGTGAAACTCATCATCTTGTCAGCAAATGGATCCAGAGCTGCTCCCAGTTTACTCATTAGATTAAATCTTCTTGCTATGTATCCATCCAGTACATCAGATACACCTGCTATCATAAAAATCATTCCCAGAATAAATACCTTATCTTCAATGTCTGAGAAAAACAATACTAGGTATACTGGTATAAGTATAATTCTAAATACGGTAATCAGGTTAGGTAATGTCATTTCACTCTCTCCTTGTACGAATATGACTTCTAAATTGCCTTAGAGATATTCTACTTTATTTGATTCACCTGGTCAACCGCTCCAACTATATGGTTTACTCCATGGTTTTTAGCTTTCTCCAAAGAGTTGTTACACTTATTCCCAGCTTCTCGGCAGCTAATGTCTTATTGCCTCCAGTTTCCTCCAAAACATTCATTATTGTATCTTTTTCAATTTGCTTCAGGACTCCTTTTTTACCATCATTCTCATGCTCTACATATTGATGGTCTGCCTCACGACCCAATTGAGGTATTCCAGAAATCGCTTCATCCATGACTTCTATGGATATTTCTTTATCTCTTGAGAGGACTACACATCTTTCCACAAGATTTTCCAATTGTCTGATGTTTCCTGGCCAATCGTAAAGTAAAAGCCTTGCCATTGCATCGTGATCGATTCCCTTGGTCTTAATATTCAATTCCTTGCTTTTCCCCACAAGGAAGTAGTCAACCAAGTTATGTATGTCTTCCTTCCTCATTCTCAATGGTGGTATCTCAAGTGTGAGGACACACAGTCTGTAGTAAAGGTCTTCCCTGAACTTCATTTCTTCAACTTGCCTTAATAAATCTCTATTGGTTGCTCCAATCACTCTAATATTTACAGGAATGATCTTATCGTCCCCTAGCCGAACCACCTCTTTTTCTTGAATTACCCTAAGGAATCTTGCCTGTATACTCATCGACATTTCACTGATTTCATCAAGGAATATCGTGCCTTCATGAGCTAATTCAAAAAGACCAGTCTTTCCACCTTTTCTGGCTCCGGTAAAGGCTCCTTCAACATAACCGAAAAGCTCGCTTTCCAAAAGATTTTCAGGTAATGCTGCACAATTTACAGCAACAAAAGGCTTGTCCTTTCTTCCACTGGCATTGTGTATGCTTTGAGCAAATAATTCCTTTCCGGTTCCAGTTTCACCCTGTATCAAAATCGTACTATCAACCTGTGAAAACAATTTAGCCTTTTCCTTTGAACGACTTATTGCTACACTGTTTCCAATAATATCATCAAAGTATGTTTTAGCTACATGACCTTTTGCGTGTAGCTTTGTTCTGATGTGAGTCTCCATCTTCTGGATTTTTTCAACTTCCTGAAAAGTAGCCACAACACCAACAATTTTATTGTCAACCAATATTGGTACCCTATTTGTTATGATGGTTGTTCCTTTTATCTTTTGAATCTCTCCCAGCTCTGATTCACCAGATTTCAACACCTTGGTCATCCTGGTATTCTCGACTACGTTATCGACAAGTTCACCTATTGCGTCATCATAGGATATCCCAGTCAATTTCTGTATCACTGGATTGAATACAGTGACCCTTCCCTTGTCATCAATTCCAAGAATTCCATCATAAGCAAAGTCAATAATAGACTTTAGAATTGCTGCTTTTTCTTTCTCTATTTGCTGAACTTCAAGTAGTCTATGTGAATATTTTATTGCATCTATAATAGCTGTCTTTCCTGTTTCAATAAGAACAGCATCAAGTCTCTTTGATTCCACAGACTCTACAACCTGATGCCCTCCAATAAACACCCTGCTTCCCTTTTTATAAAGTAGATTTATACAGCCTTCAATTTCTCTGGTCGATGAAATTGTGCAAACGTTTATATTGGCTTTAAAGGTTTTCTCAAGAATTGTTCTAACACTTTCATATGCATCAGCAAGATCTTCAAACCCAATAATACCTATATTATGGGAATAATCCATAGCTTTTGACAGGGAGTTTATAACATCATAACTACTAAAATCAATGTTAACCACCGGTATACTGACATTGTTCTTTATTAATTTCCCTGTGCCACCTCGACTTATAATTATACCTACTCCGTCTCTTTCAGCCTTCCTGGCCTTTCCAAGACCAACGCTGAATGAACCTTCAATAACCTCAATGTCCTCATTTAGAAGATCCACTACTTCTCTTGAATACTCTGTGAACTTTTCATCAGGTGAAATAATTACAATTCTGCCATACATGGGAGCTCCACCTCTCAAATCCAGATTTAAATACTTAAATACAACCTTTATTATATCTCATTTTTATTGATTAATAAATGGCTGTTGTTTAAATATTCAGATAAAAGCCTGTGGGATTTCTGCTATTTCCCCACAGGCTTAGCCGGAGTTATATCTATTCCTTGGGTTTTAAGTGACTCTCCAAAGGAGGACCGTAAGCCCACACTATCTTGAACTGTGTATCTCCAGTATTTACTATTTCATGATCCACACCTAGAGGCGAATAAATAGCTGTACCTGGATACAAATCGTACTCTTCATCACCACAAATCAGTTTTCCTGTTCCCTCAATTACAAACATTGCTTCCTCAGAACCTTCATGTCTATGCAGTGGGATTCTACTTCCTGGTTCAGTTACATTGGTACCCATGGCAATTTTGGTTGCACCTACTGTAAATTCACTGATCAGCACTTTTGACACTCTCGGATGAGGTGTTTTCAACGCACCTTCAATCTCACTTTCTCTAACTATCACTTTTGTCATGATATTCTACTCCTTTCATAATATGGATTTTGCAAGCTGATTAACCACCTTCTAAATGAGGAAATAACTCTATTTTATCATTAGCTTCTACTGTACAATCAATCGGTGTCCATCTTCCATTTTTGATGACCATTCCCACGGATTCCTTTTCAATACCAATCATATCAATCATTTGCTCAAAGGACATTGAATTTTCAATGTCAATTCTGAACTCCTCATCACCAGACTGATTGATCAATGTCAGATTCAATTTGACTGTTACCATAGAATCACCTGAATATCTATATTAATGATTTCTCCATTTCTTCCGTTGTTAAATCAAAAACAGCATTGGTGGGTTCAAGCTTTTCATCGTATAGAAACTCTGGTAGCTTATCATCTGCTGGACTGACACCCGATCCCACGTTAAACTCTCTTTCAATCTTAATTGTCTCTTCTGCAATGCTCCAAATAGTCTCAGAATCGAATTTCGTGCCAGCTTTGTAATTTACAATGTCCGCCAGAACATTTGGTTCTGCAAACAACGGTCCTCTTGCGAACATGCACAGTCCTATACAGTCCAGTGTACCAATCTGAATTTGAAGCTTTCTTGAAAGCTCACCCTGATTTTCAGTACCCAATGGATCAACCGCGTTTCTTGAACCAAAACAGTTCCCTGCTGTATGATCACCGCCCATGGTTGACATACCATATGTCACCCCATTTCCCTTAAGTGCTCTTGGATCATAGCCCGGGAAGCCTTGCCCTTTTCCAACTGGAATCCTCTCTGATCCAAGCACCTGACCGGTAATTTTCGCTCCATTTCCCAACATTCTACCAATTATAGTGTCTCTCTTTATTTCATTTACCAAAGCCATGCAATCCTCTTCACTTCCAAACTTTCCGTAACCCATATCAAGAGCTACCCCTAGAGCACACCCTGTTTCTATGGTGTCCAAACCTAAATCGTTTATTTCATAATTTAGCCTTGCCACAGAATCAAGATTATCCATCCCCAGATTTGAGCCAAGAAGCGCAATATTCTCATATTGAAGCGTTGAGACTATCTTATTTCCCATTTCATCTGGGTAAACAGTACTACACCTGATGGCACAAACATCCATGCAAGATACTGCTAGCTTTCCTTCTCCTCCTCTGGAAAGTATTGTTTCATTCAATTTTTCACCACAAATATTTTCTACGTGTTCACTGGAACCATATCTGAAACCATTAGTAGGCAGTGCTCCCATGCTATTTACCGCCTTTACGATTCCAGTTGTACCAAAGTTGTGATAAATGTCCTTCGTCTTAGGGTCATTAGCTAATTTTTTATTAAACTCCTTAGCTATTTCATTGAATTTATCCTTGTCTTTGTATTCCACCAGTTCACTCTCAGTGTCATCAATTACAATAGCTTTCAAGCCCTTTGACCCCATAATTGCTCCTAATCCACCTCTAGCAGCAAACTTCAATTCACCATGTGGATCCATAACTGCTATTGCAGCTCCTCTCAATCCTCTTTCGCCTGCTGGACCAACACATATAATACCAGCTTTATTCCCATAGTCTTTTCTCAACAAAGCGCTCGTTCTATACGTTCCTTCATACTTCAGACTATTTATTTTTTCTAGACTGAATTCACCTTTCTTCACAATAAGCAGATAACAATCCTCACTTTTAGCCTTGCCCTCAAGAACTATGGCTTGGATTCCGAGTTTCGATAGCCGGGCTCCTGCTGTTCCACCACTATTTGCTTCCTTTATTCCATTTGTCAGTGGACTTTTCCCTCCGATGGAGAGTCTACTGGCACTGGAAGCAATTGTACCTGACAAGAGTCCCGTTGCAAATACCAGCTTATTCTTCTTTCCTAAGGGCTCACTAGTTGGTTCAACTTCGTCATAAATAATTCTTGAGCTCAAAGCTCTGCCACCAAGAAATTGGTATTCTTTCCTTTCCTCAGTAACTATATTTCCTGTCGTCATATCAACTCTTAGTATTTTTTGCATATTATCCCCTCTTTGTTATGAATATTTACAGTTATCTAATCCTCATCAGGTGCAATATTTGACTTAAAGGTAAAGGATTGGAGTATAAACGAACCTATTATTAACACGAGTAAAATCAATGAAATTGGCCTGCTTACAAATGATACCATCAGATTCCCAAATGATCTTGAACTAATCAAGGCCTGTCTGAAATTGGTTTCAATCATAGGACCTAGTATTATACCAAGTACAATTGGCGAAACCGGATAATTGGCCCTCTGGAACATATATCCTATTAGACCGAATGCAACCATTATCAATACGTCATTTATGTTATTGTTCAATGCATAGGATCCTATTATACAAAGCAATGAAATCAAAGGAACCAGTGCCCATTTTGGAAATTTAAGTATCTTAAGCATCAGGTTTGAACCAAGAATTCCAATAACATAGGATACCAATGTTCCAATTGCGAGGAAGATGAGGATATAATAAAAATACTTCCTTTCAGTTATCATAAAGGTCGGTCCTGGTAACAATCCATGCATGTAAAAAGCCCCAATTATTACTGCAGTGATGGAGTCTCCAGGAATTCCAAGGGTCAACATGGTTGTCAAGGCTCCCCCAATTGCAGCATCATTAGCTGTTTCTGGAGCTGCAACACCTTCATATGCTCCCTTGCCAAAAGGTCTGGATGGTTTTTTCACTATTCCTTTTGTAGCTCCATAAGCCACCAACGACCCTATATCTCCTCCAGTACCAGGTAGAAGACCTATAACCCAACCAATTACAGCTGACCAGGTCATTGTGGGAATAACCTTCTTAATTATTTCCCATTTTGGAAATAAGTCTCTTATTTTGTATGACTCATCAATTTTAAAGGATTTAGTTTTCTTTAGCTGTACAAGAACCTCCTTCATTCCAAATAGTCCTATCATAGCTGCTATGTAGTTAACTCCTCCACTTAGTACCTTGGTACCTAAAGTAAATCTCATTAAACCTGTTATGGGGTCCATTCCCACCATTCCTATGAAAACACCTAGAAAAGCTGCAACCAAGCCTTTTGTCATTCTCCCTTGGCTTAAAACTGCTACAAGGGTTATACCCCACATTGTAATTAGAAAATACTCCTGCGGTCCAAACTTCAAGGCTATGCTTCCCAAAACTGGTCCAGCAATTGACAGCATGGCCAAACCAAACAAACCACCAACTAAGCTTACAAATAATGACAATCCCAGAGCAGTATTTGCTTCTCCTCTCATTTTCATAGGATATCCATCAAAAGTTGTGGATACTGCAGCTGCCGTTCCTGGTATATTTAGTGCTATCGCAGAAATGGAACCTCCAATTACTCCCCCTGCAAATGATCCGATTATAAATGCCAAAGCAGGTATCATTTCCCATCCAAATGTCAGTGAAACTACCAGTACTATTGTCATGGTAACGGTCAATCCTGGTAATGATCCCATAACAAGGCCGACAAGACTTCCAACAATAATATACAAGATGTATATAGCTTCAAATTCAATCATAATTTCGACCTCCTTCCTATGGCAACATCACGTTGAAAATTTTATAGAACACAAAATATAACACTGGTACAGCGACAAAGGAAACTATTGCAGCCTTGCCAACTCTTTTGCCCAGGTTCATTTCCTCATAATTCATTACCATCATTGCAATTATTAGAAATAATATTGTCCCAGGTAAAAAGCTGATTTTCCTAATTACGTAGGTATAAATGACAACGCCTGCAGAATATAATACAGCCATGCCAAGATCCACTGATATATCCTTGTAGTCCTCCTCATCTTCAACCTCATTTTTTTTCACTCTACGTATGTCACTAATTATGGTAAGTAAAATGAAAACTAGTAATGCTGTCCCTATTAGAAAAGGAAAGATTATTGGTGATGTCGTGGAAAATAGTGCCAAGTTTCTTATAACCATCCAATTACGTATACTGATCATTACAAATGCTCCGATGGCTCCTATAAACAGATAAATCAAGTAGTCCAGCCATCCCAGTTTTCTCATGCTGACACCTCCCAATCATCCTCAAAATTTGTTAAAACCATTTAAATAAATTGCAGCCCCTTCAAAATAAGGGGCTGCAATCCCCTTATTTGTCTAGTCTTTCAATCCCAAATTCTTCAGGTGATTTTGCAGCTGCGCCAGTGTCATACAACAACCATGCAGCTTTGGAGGTCCACTCTTCAAGGTAATCAATAGCTTCCTGTCCACTGTAGTCGATTTGTGTTAGGTAAAGATTCTCGCAATATTCATCCCATCTGGGGTCCGCCATGGATTCTTCCATTTTTCTTTGAAGATAATCCGTTATCTCCTCTGGTGTTCCTTTAGCTGCAAACAAGCCGAAATAGGGACCGTATGGGATATATGGAGAAAGCTCATCATATACTGTTCCAATTGGCACTACTTCATCAAGGCCTGGTATAGGCTCATTCGTAAATGAAGCTAATATCTTAAGGTTTCCACCCTTATGGGCTTCAACCATTGATTGCACCATTTCTATTGTAGCATCAACCTGACCACCCATTACAGCTGTTATTGCAGGACCGCCACCAAGGAATGGTACAAATGTGAATTCAGCACCAAGGTATTGTTCGCAAAGAAGTCCACTTATATGTGGGACCGTTCCAGGACCTGCAGTACCAATGGTAAGCTCCCCTGGATTTGCAATTGCATACTCCATTAATTCTTCTGCCGAGTTGAATGGTGAATTTGGAGGTACTGCAAGAACAGGAGTAGCTTCAGCAACAAGCTTTATTGGAATAAAATCTCTGGTCGGATGCATATCCATAGTGTCCATAGTCTGCCAAACAGACATTATCTCAGATCCAAAGAATAAGGTGTAACCATCGGGAGTTGTGTTAAGTACGTTTGAAGCTGCTGTTGCACTTGCCGCTCCAGGTGTGTTTGTAATTGCTATCCCTTCGCCAACCTTCTCCTGAAGGATTGGTACAATCCCTCTTGCTATAACATCAGTAGGTCCACCAGCTCCAAATCCAACAACAGCATTGATTGGTCGCTCTGGATAAGCAAGCTCTGGCTCTTCAGAAGGTTCCTCAGCAGGCTCTTCTGCTACAGGCTCTTCTGCTACAGGTTCCTCAGCTGGCTCCTCTGCTGGTGTGCTACAGCCCGTTAAAAATAATGACATAGCAAGAACCAATGTAAGTACTAAATACAAAAACCTAAATTTTTTCATTACCTTCCCCCCTAATTGAATTTGTTTTACTACGCCTACATCAAATTTTAAATACCCTCCCTCTCTAATTATTTTTGTTAATCTACAACAACATCTGAACTTCCAAATTTAGCCATGCTCAATCCGCAATTCTCAGCATCAATATCTATTGGCATAAGCTCAGGTGACAGTCCATTCTCACTTTCGATTGCGTTCATGAACATATTGCCAATAGGACAGCTTAGCGGCTGCATGCCCTTCTCATCAAAGCTGTCTCTGATTCCCTTAAGACAACAATTCTTGACATTAGCTTTGAATGTAAACTCGTCCTGGGTTATTTCAATATCCTCAAAAAATCCTTTTTCCTTCATCCATTCAGCAAGAGCTTCAATATCATGTGCTTTTTCGCCCAACTCATTTTCGATATATTCAACTCCAACAAGAGTCATTCTGTATCTGGCTCCCTTACCTCTTTCATCATAAAATGCCTTCTGAGTTTCAAAAAGTAATTTATCTTTCAATTTTCCTATGTCACTCAATTTTCAAACCTCCCCATGCGATAGATTTATTCCTTGTAATACTCCTCTCCAAACTTTTCACTGTATACAAGTTCATTCAAAGGTATCCTTGGTCTTGGGTTCTTGACCTCACCAGGTACTCCAACCGCTATGATCGCATAGAGCTTGTATTCCTCTGGAATCTCAAAATAGTTTTTCATTCTCAGTTCATCGCGAATATCAATTGTTGGTGCAACCAACCAGCAAGCCCCCAAACCCAGACTTGTTACTGTTAGCAACATGTTTTGAATGGCAGCTGATGTATCGAATGGAGCGTCCCAAACCTCCTTTTTCCCAAGTACAAGAATATCCATGTGTGCCTGGTTAACAAATGCAGAAACATTACCTGATGTCAATTTCTTAAAAGCTTTTCTCTTTTTTTCCTCATCCTCGAGGGCTTCAAACCTGGTCTGCATGTGTTTACTTAGGTATTCACCAGTAAACCTTCTACCGCTACCTCCTTTGCCTACGTAGGATAGGAAATCCTTGCTCTCCTGATCCTTGACTATAATGAATCTCCATGGTTGTGCATTTTCTCCTGAGGGAGCCTGTCTAGCACTTTCCATAATGATTTTTATATCTTCTTCTGATATTGGCTTATCCTCATATTTCCTTATACTTCTTCTATCCAAAATTACTTGCCAAAATTCCTTGTTGACATCAGTCATTTTATCGCCTCCTAATATTACCTTCTACACTGGATGGTGAATTGCATAAATACTCTTGCCACCATTTAAAGGTCCTTTAATGACATCTTCGATTAGTCCCTTATCCTTTTCAGTAAAAGTTTCAATGTCTGGTAGGACTCCCACAGGATAAATTCTTCTTATTTCATCATGCAATGCCACCATAAAATCAAATAGAGCCTCTAATCCATCCATGGCTTTTGAAGCATCCGCCAATGATGGCTTCCCGATTACTGCTTCTGGATACATCTTGACTTCCAGGCCCCCATTACCAATTTGTGCATGCCCTGGAATCGGAGATTGATAAACGTCTCCACCTTTATCGATCCAACCCTTGGGGAATTTACCCTTTGGAACAGTGTCTTCCATATCTTCCATACTGTTCATTTCTGGGAACAGCGCCAGGGAATAGGATGCTTCGGCTTCATCAGCATGTGCAAACGGGGTCTCGAATGGCCCCCCATGTTCCTTGTCCTTTAGATGATTTGGTATTACTGTTGGCCAGTTCACAAAGGTAATCACTGCAGGTACCTGCCATATCTTGCCAAACTGATGTATCGCATTTGGAATTACATACTCTTGACCGTGACCATTCAGAAGTATCATTTTTCTAAAGCCAGCATTCCAGAAACCAGCGAGTATACATCTTAAGTAGTTTGTAAAGGTTTCTTCCGGTATGACAATTGTTCCAGGCATTCCCATATGTGCCCAAGGATGTGATCCAAACCAAATTGGTTGCGATACTGTACATCCTGTTTTCTTTGCAATTGTCTCGGCCATTCTGGTAACAAGGAAGGTATCCTCACCAAAACACTGACCATTACCATGGGCTTCAGTACTACCAATGGGTATTATAATAATATCGTTTTCCTTAAGTCTTTCTTTAACCTGTTTTCCTGTCATGTTCTGAAAATAAACCTTGTCGGCATTATCCATAGAACCCTTTGAAATATCATATTTCACTTTAAAAGCACCTCCTAATAAATTTACTTTAAGCTAATATTTAATAATGCAATTTAGATGCCAATAATTTTTACAGAATATTCTTTGTATTTTCTAGTGATTTGCTTAATTGTTAATAATTTACCACTGTGTATGGGAAAAGCCATTTCATTATGAAAAATATTTATTTGAATAATGGTGGATTGTAATTTTATTTTGAAAAGCGACTATTATAGTTGGATCGGTCCAATCAATCTATAGCACCGAGGAGCCATATCTCTCGGCAAGCATATTCAGCTTTTCCACAACCTCCACATCAACAGGCACTCCCTTGGACATTCTTTCCTCCATAACATTTTGTTCTATCTCTCCTGCCATGTAGATATTATTGTCCCCTTTAGGAGTCAGTGATTTGATCTTTTCTATTGTCTTGTCTACATCCTGCTTGTATTCATCCACATCCATAAAGTTCTCAATATCAATTGCCAGGAAAAGATGACTTGTTTTTGAAGGACCACTCATGTCTGTAATATTTTTGACTTCACCGGTCATACAGGTCTTTGTCAAAAGTCCCGTCATCAAATCAACTATCAACGAAAGTCCTGAACCCTTTACTCCACCAATGGGAACTAGACTCCCCTCAAGTGCTTCATTGGGGTCTGTTGTTGGATTTCCATCCTTATCCAAGCCCCAATCACTGGGGATTTCCTTGTTTTGCATTGCAGAAATCCTAATTTTCCCTCTAGCTACTGTGGACATGGACATATCCAGAACAATAGGTTTGCCTACCTTAGCTGGTACTGCCACCGTGAGGGGATTTGTTCCCAGGAGAGGTGTCTTTGTTCCAAATGGTGCAATTGCGGGGGATGCATTTGTCATAACCAATCCAATCATATCTTCCTTGGATGCCAACATGGAGAAGTATGAAGCCACTCCAAAATGATTGGAATCCTTGACTGTTACCATTCCTATACCGTAAACTCTAGCTATGTTGATTGCTTCCTTCATTGCCTTGTATCCTGCAATCTGTCCCATTCCATTGTCTGCATCCAGCATGCCTACCGCAGGTGCCTTCATTTTTTTGAATTTCATATCTGCGTTTTGATTGACTACTCCATTCTCCATTCTTTGGATATATGTAGGCAGCCTAACGATTCCATGGGATTTTATGTTTCTCAGTTCGGCAAAGAGTAGTGTGTCGGTTATGATTTCAGCATCTTGAACACTCATTCCTGCCTTTGTAAGCATGTCTATGCTAAACTCCTTTAGTGTTTCCACCTCATATATAATAGGTTTATCCAAGTTTTTCATCCCCTTTGCCTAATCTTTACCTACAGTCTGGCTACTCCCGTATCTCTGGCCGCTTTTGCCACCGCTTCAGCGATTGCGGGTCTTACTCTTTTATCAAATGGCATTGGTATTATATAGTCTTCCTTAAGGTCTTCATCTGATATAAGCCCCGCCAGTGCATTTGCTGCGGCTACTTTCATTTCTTCATTTATTTCTGATGCCCTTACATCAAAGGTACCTCTAAACACTCCTGGGAATGCCAAGACGTTGTTTATCTGGTTTGGATAGTCTGACCTTCCTGTACCCACCACTCGGGCTCCGGCTTTCTTGGCAAGTTCAGGATCGATTTCCGGAACTGGATTTGCCATGGCAAATATTATCGGATCCTTATTCATGGATTTGACCATTTCCTCTGTAAGGATGTTTGCCTGAGATACTCCTATGAATACGTCCGCTTCCTTCATGGCATCGGCAAGGCTACCACTCTTTAACTCTCTGTTAGTGATTTCAGCCATTTCTTCCTTTGCCCAGTTCATTCCTTCTTCTCTACCTTGATAGATTATTCCGGACCTGTCAACCATGAGCATATCCCCTACCCCTAGGTTTAGGATGATCTTTGCTATTGCTACACCGGCTGCTCCAGCTCCGTTAATCACTATTTTCAACTCTTCCATTTTCTTTCCTGTCAATCTCAGTGCGTTCATAAGTCCAGCCAAAACTATTATTGCTGTACCATGCTGATCATCGTGAAATACCGGTATGGAAAGCTTTTCCTTAAGCTTGTTTTCTATTTCAAAGCATCTTGGTGCTGATATATCTTCAAGGTTTATTCCCCCAAATACAGGTTCAATCATTGTTACTATGTTTACTATCTCATCGGGATCCTTCGTCTCTACACAGATTGGAAATGCATCCACCCCTCCAAATTCCTTGAATAGTACAGCCTTTCCTTCCATTACCGGTAATGAGGCACTGGCTCCTATATCTCCAAGGCCGAGAACTGCGGATCCGTCTGACACAACTGCAACCATGTTTCCCTTTGATGTATAATCATATACTGTATTCTTATCCTTGAAAATCTCTTTGCAGGGCTCCGCAACTCCAGGTGTGTATGCCAGGCTTAGGCTTTCCTTGTCGTTTACTTTGACCTTGCTTTCCACATTGAGTTTTCCTTTGTTGTCCTTATGTAGCTTTAGTGCATCATCTCTTAATGACATTATCAACACCATCCTATTTTTTGTATTGTTCTTTTCCTATTTTATAAAGGTCGTTCCCTTGGCTGTCTATTATCACTGTCACGGGAAAATCCTCAACCCTTAGCTTGTATATTGCCTCTGCTCCAAGGTCTGGAAATGCTATTACCTCCGCCTCCTTTATGGCTTCTGCCAGAAGAGCTCCTGCACCACCGATGGCAGCAAAATATACCCCGGTATGCTTTATGATGGAATCAACTACCGCCTGGTTTCTTAGGCCTTTTCCGATCATTCCCCTTAATCCGTGGTCCATAAGCTTGGGAGTGTAGGCATCCATCCTACCGCTTGTTGTGGGGCCCGCCGATCCTATTGCCTGTCCTGGCTTTGCTGGACAGGGTCCTACGTAGTATATTGTCTGATCCCTTAAATCCATGGGGAGACCTTCGCCTTTGTCTATCATATCTGCCAATCTTTTGTGGGCGGCATCTCTTCCAGTGTAAATGATTCCATTGAGCAGAACTCTATCCCCAGCCTTTAGGTCCTTGACCGCTTCTTCAGTCAAAGGTGTATTTACTCTCTTAGACATATCAACTACCTCCAATTTAAATTGTTGCTTCCAGGTGTCTAGCTGCATGACATTGGATGTTAATGGCTACTGGCATACTTGCTATGTGGGCCGGAAAGGTCTCTATATGAACCGCCAACGCTGTAGTCCTTCCACCAAAGCCCTGTGGCCCAATTCCCAGGTTGTTCACCTGCTCCAGCAGGTCTTTCTCAAGCTCAGCGATCTTCGGATTTGGATTGTGTTCCCCAATATTCCTAAGGAGGGACTGCTTGGCTATTAGGGTTGTCTTTTCAATTGTTCCACCAATTCCCACCCCTATTATTATTGGAGGGCATGGGTTTGATCCTGCCTTTTCCACTGTATCCAGAACAAATTTCCTAATTCCCTCTACCCCATCCGATGGCTTTAGCATGGCAAGGGCACTCATGTTCTCACTTCCGCCACCTTTGGGTGCCAATATCATTTTCACCTTGTCTCCTGGTACAATCTTTGTATGAATTATTGCTGGGGTGTTGTCTCCTAGATTCTTTCTCTCCATGAAGGGATCATCCACTGTGGATTTTCTTAAGTATCCTTTCTCATAGCCTCTTCTTACGCCTTCATTTATCGCATCGTTCAGTTCCCCTCCAATAAGCCTTACCTCCTGACCTAATTCAAGGAATAGAACTGCCAATCCAGTATCCTGGCAAATGGGTACGTTTTTCGTTCTGGCAATTTCCTGGTTTTTCAGGATGTCCTGTAGTATTTCCTTTCCCAATGGTGATTCTTCACCTTCCAACGCATCTTCAAGAGCCTTTTTTACATCCTCTGGAAGATAATAGTTGGAGTCTATACAAAGTTTCTCTACCACATCTGTTATTTCAGATACATTGACCTCTCTCATATAACTCTTCCTTTCGTAATAGAACTATCTCTCCTGTAAGACTTCAGTCAAACAGGAGAGACAATTGTTTTTCTATGCTGTTAATCGGCTATCTGTGGTTCAGCCTCTCCAGCTTTCAGTTGTATGGCTTCGGGATAGTATCTCTTGACCATTTCCAGGACTATGGATGCTTGTCTAGCCATATCTATTCCGTTTGAAGCTGTAGTCAACTGTCCATGACCGGATACGCATGAGTTTCCTGTCTTAAGATATACTGGCGCACAGCATCTTACCATTTCAGGAGCTTCGTAGACTCTTATGAATCCCCCTGATCCCGGTGGATTATCTGTATGTAGGTCAAGTGGTACATCTACCGTTTGTCTTAAAGCTGCCAGCATTGGTATCGAAAGGTCTCTTACAGGGTTTATTGAATCAGCACCCAAATCCTGGAGTAATTTAAAGCTTGCTGGATTTCCCTGCCCATTGTGTGCAGAGTTCTTGAATTTCATATCTGCTGGTAGTTCACCCATTTTCCTTGCTTCATCGAGTACCCAAAGCATTCCTTCGTCGTACACTATAAGTCCTCTTATGCCTGCTTCAGCAATCCTTTTTGCATCTTCAAGAGCTCTTGCAACCTGCTCCTGACCCCTAAGCCTGTATGCTATTACTCTTCCCTGCTCGCTAAGTCTGGTGGCACTTGTATCATAAGCTGCTCTGGGTCCGATTGACATATTAAGACCTGATCCATGTGCCTTGCATATGGCAGCATATTCCTTTAGCTCGGAAAATGTATGTCTGAAAGCTCCGTAGGTCTCATCAACTCTGTTGATCTGAACCCCTAGTTTTTCCGCTTCCTCTATCAGCGCTTTACAGGCCACTGCTGTATTGATTGTTGGAACCTCAATACCGAAATGCGCTCCTCCTGGGAACCTTTTCTCAGAAGTCGGACAGTCAAATGCATCACCATCTGGCAAGCCAATCTTAACCAAAAACTCTCTAGTTTTCTCCATCATTTCAAATTACCTCCAGTAAATTTTTAGTAACTAATTTCAACACTTTCAAATTTAAACTAAGACTTCTCCATTTCCGGAAATGGTACGCCTTTATAACGTTGCCATTAATATAAGCAATTTATGTGCCAAAATCTTTATTGACGTCCTTGATTAAAATTATTTTTTATATCCTTCTTTGAGATTACTGAATTTTCAGGCTTTAACGCTCTCAGATATTTATGGAAATTAAATATATCTTCCTCTGATAAGATTTATCAAAAAGTAAAAAAAGCAGAACCTTTTCACATTGAAATGCTGAATTGAAGTTCCGCTTTGTTTTTTGAAAATTAAATCTAGCCTCTTGGTACAAAGCCTATCTTTTTGTATACTTTCCTTAAGGTTTTTCTCGCTTTTGATTCAGCCTTGTTGGCACCTTCAGAATATACTTTTTCGAGAAAGTCCTTGTTGTCTAGATATTGTTGGTATCTTGTCTGAATTGGGTCAAGAGCATCTATTACAACCTCTGCAAGCTCTGATTTGAATACTCCATATCCTTTTCCACTGTACAACTTAATTATTTCATCAACACTCATGCCAGATAGAACTGAATGTATATTTATTAAATTCTTTATTCCAGGTTGTTCATCCGTGTAATTGACACTACCAATACAGTCGGTCACTGCACGTTTAATTTTCCTCGCAATCTGGTCCTTGCTGTCCTGCAATAGTATATATGCGTTGGTATCGCTGTCCGACTTGCTCATCTTTGCCACCGGATCCTGTAGGCTCATAATTCTTGCTCCAAATTCCTTTATCAGTGGTTCGGGTACTGTAAACGTATCACTATATCTACTGTTAAATCTTTCGGCCAGGTCTCTTGAAAGCTCAAGATGTTGCTTCTGGTCTTCCCCCACAGGGACAAAATCAGCCTGATACAATAGTATATCTGCTGCCATTAGCACCGGATAGGTGAACAGCCCTGCATTAAGGTTTTCATCTGATTTTTTTGACTTCTCTTTGAATTGAGTCATCCTGTTTAACTGGCCCATATAGGTTATGGTATTTAGTACCCATGACAGCTCAGCATGTGCTGGAACATGTGATTGAATAAACAATGTTGACTTATCTGGATCAATTCCACTTGCCATATACATGGCTAAAACATCTAATGTGTTTTTCCTAAGGTTTTTCGGGACCTGAGGGATTGTGATAGCATGCATATCAACCACACAGTAGTTACAGTCATATTCATCCTGCAGCTCAGTAAAATTTCTCAAGGCACCAATATAGTTGCCTATAGTCAGTGCTCCAGATGGCTGTACCCCACTGAATACAATTTTCTTTTCCATAAATAATCATCCTCCCTGAAATATAAAAACCCTTCATCTCATTGATAAAGAGACGAAGGGTTTTCCGCGTTGCCACTCTTCTTGCATTTCTGCCAGCTTGGTTCCCTGTAAGGGTGGATACCCTTGCCCTACTTTTTCAGGCAATGCTCAGGAGCCCATTCACTGCTTATCCCCGTCGAATTTGCACCACCATCGACTCTCTGTAGGGTATTACACAGATACTATTCTCCTTCAGCTTCTATATCTCATATTATACTACAATAATTGGGTTTGTAAACATCAATCCCACTCAACCAGTCATATTCCAAACCTAAACCTCATTTTCTATTATCACACAGGGATTATCTCCTGTCCTCATAAGCTTTTCTAAACAGTTGAATATATGTTTCTTTATCCACTTTTCTTGGATTGCTTGCATTTGAACCGTTTTCAACTGACATCTCAGCAAGCCTTTCAAAATCATCCGGGTCAATATCAAGAGAGCTCAGTCCTGGAAGGCCAATTTCTTCTGATAGCTCCTTTATATATTCTATCCCCTTCTCTGCAGCACTTCTGTCGTTGCTGTCATCTATTCCCATTGCTCTGGCAATTCTAGCATATTTGTACTCGCACTCCGGAAGATTATATTCCATTACGTATGGCAGCAATATTGAGTTACACAGTCCGTGTGGAGCGTCATAAAGGCTGCCAAGGGCTTCTGCCATACAATGTACAGATGCAACATCTGAATGGCTGAAGGATAGTCCTCCCATTAAACTACCCATCATCATATTATCTCTGGCCTCCAGATCATCACCCTTACTGACCGCTCTAGATAGGCTTGAAACTATATACTCAACTGCATATAGCCCAATTGCTTCAGCTATTGGTTCAGTGCAATTGGCTGTGTAACCCTCAATAGCATGTGTCAAGGCATCCATACCTGTTGATGCAGTAATCAAAGATGGGACACTAATGGTAAGCTCCGGATCCAGAATTGCTGTTTTCGCTGCTATGTATGGGCTTTTCACTGTGAATTTGAAGTTCCTGTCTGTATCCGTAATCACTGATGAGAATGTTACTTCACTACCTGTTCCAGCTGTTGTCGGTATTGTAATCAAGGGCATGCAGTCTTCCCCTATCTTGTTTTTACCTTGATAATCACGAATTCTTCCACCCTGTCTGGAAATCACAGCAGCACCTTTTGCCGCATCCATGGGACTTCCTCCCCCAAAGGCAACGAAGGTATCAATATCATTTTCCCCAGCAGTTTTTGCACATTCCTCAACAATGTAATCCTTTGGATTAGCTTCAATATCATCAAAAACCATATAGTCATACCCTCCATGATTCATAATGTCTTCAAGCTTGCTTAGCAATCCGGATTTTGCTATACCTTTGTCAGTAATTATCATAATTTTCTTTGCTTTAATGTTCCTCAACTCTTCCTCTAGTAAATTAATGGATCCCGCTCCATATATTATTTTTGTCGGCAAAATAAAATCAAACATCTCAATCAAGTCAATCCCTCCAATTTATTTTTGAATTATTTACTCCAGCTAGAGCTGGAGCATTTTTCTTATATTCAATCACTCTAGATCTTCACCAACAATTGGACTAATAAGCTCTATCGACCTTTCAAGGTCTCTACTGTCTATCAATATATGAGTCAGAAAAGGTGAGCTTCCAGTCAGTATTCTCATGTAGCTTCCTGATCCCTTGTTTTTGACGATAAATGGAATTTTGTTATCTTCCAGAATCGCAGTAATCATGTTCATTTCAAACTCGTTCTCAACTGTCCTCAGTACCACTAGATCAACATTGTCTGTCATCAGTTTACCTCCCTACCCTATAATGGGTTATTCTAATTCTTTGATTTATGGATATACATCCTCTCATCAGATTTTTCAATGCTACTATTCAATTCACTTAAATTGTTGAAATATTCCATACCGAAGTCAAAGTCAATATTATACTTGAATTGAGGCAACAGACGAAAGCTATCCCTTATTCTTTCAATTATAACACGGGCCTCATCAAGATCACACTCTCTAAGGAGAACTAAAAATTCATCTCCACCATACCTTATTACAAAATCTTCCTCTCTCAATGCATCCTTCATTGTTTCCACAAGTTTTACAAGTACTCTGTCACCTTCCCTATGCCCATGATTATCATTAATTGACTTGAAATCGGTCAAATCCATCATAACTGCAACGCCGCTTATATCATTCGTTAAAAGCTTCTCATCTTTCCCATCTAGGAGTACTCTTCTTGTATAAGCTCCAGTAAGAGGGTCTATTAGATACTTTGACCTGTACATTTCCCTTCCGGATTCCAGGGCTACAATCCTCTCTTTCGCCAATTTTGTTGTAATCAAATTAGAGGCAACTATAAAAATTATTCCTATCGCAAAGAAACTCAATAAGTTGGTTGTAGTCATCCTATTTACAGAGTTAAAAAGTACTTTCTTTTCTGCCGGAATGAAGAGATACTCATGAGTGCCTGGAATACTTTCAATATGATAAATGGTACTGTTATCCTCAATTATCACATGGGTATCCCCTATATCAACATAACTTGATGATGATAAGATACTAGTCATTTCTTCATCTGTAACAACGGTACCCTTTAGTCCTTCCATATCCAGTTTAGATATGGTTGGACCTAGATCATAATAAAAAATATCATGACCAACAATCTGACCATTGCTAAGAATTGGTGAAATAACTCTCAGTTCATCCTTTTGCAAGTCTATGCTGTAGATTATTTCATTCCCGGATGGAATTTCTTCATCATAGGGTTTTGGATTGTTATAAGTAGCAATTATCTTACCATTTGAAACTCGAAAAGCGCTTTTAAGGTTTTCGAGAGTATCAATACCGTCAGTGAATCTGCTCTGGGAAATTGTCCTCAGCTCATCCAGACTAAGTTCACCGTTTCTGTATCTGTATAGGCTTTCCTTCAGCAGACTCCTGGTGCTAATGCCTTTTGAGCCTACCACGCTTTGATTGATTTCCCTTTGCAATATAGTCATTTTGTAATGAGCAGCCATGTGCATATTTTCTACTGTAAGAGACCTTAAGTTGTTTACCATTGGCAAGTAGACAACTAAATACACTACCAATAGCATGCCCACAATCAACAAAACCAACCAAATCTTGGCATTGTTTAAGAATTCCCTCATTTGTACCAATCCCCTATATCAAAGTTTTTTTAACACTTCCTCAACATTCTCGACACTTAAAGGCTTATTAAACAGATATCCCTGCGCATAATCACATCCAGAATCTTTTAGAAAGCTTAACTGCCCATCAGTTTCAACACCCTCAGCCACAACACTCATTCCCAGATTATGAGCGAGATCTATAACTGATTTAATGATGAACTCCTTGCCTTGATCACTACCTATTTCCCAAATAAAATCCTTGTCAAGTTTAATAATGTCAATGGGCAGTTTCTGTAGATACGTCAGTGAAGAAAACCCTGTTCCGAAATCATCCAATGCCAGTTTTATCCCTAAATCATGAATCTGTCTCAAAGACCTTAGACTGACTTCCATATCGGATATTATTGCGGTTTCTGTGATTTCAAAGATTATCCTCCCATAACTCTGACAGTCAGTTATATATTTGTGTATTCTATCTATCCATTCACTTCTTCCAAGCATTTTCCCTGAAATATTAATTGAGATGGTTACATTCTCATAGCCCTTCCGATCCCATTCCTTCCCTTGTCTACATGCAGTATCAATGACCCATTCCTCTATTTTGTCAATTTGTCCTGTCTCCTCAGAAAATGGTATGAAGTCAATGGGAGGAACATTACCCCTGACAGGATGATTCCACCTTATCAAGGCTTCCACTCCAACAAAGTTTCCAGTTGAGAGACTAAACTGTGGTTGATAATACAACTCAAACTCATTTCTTTCCAAAGCAAATCTTAAATCATTGGTCAATTGAATATGATTCCAGGCCCTTTCTCTCATCTCCCTGTCATATACAATAAAAATGTTCTTACCTTCCTCCTTCGCGTATGATAGCGCTGTATCAGCATTTTGCATCAGCTGTTCATAGCTTCGTCCATGTATGGGATAAACTGCAATTCCTGCACTTGCAGATATATGAAAGGGTTGCTCCTTATAGTACCAGGGAATCCGTACCTTTTCCATTAGAGCATTGACTTTTGAATTCAAGCTGTCATCAGATATGTTTTCAACCAGCATTACAAACTCATCTCCACCGAATCTGTATACCCTATCTTCTGATCCCACTATCTCAACCATTGAATATCCAACATGCCTAAGCAGTTCATCACCGGCAGCATGTCCCATTGTGTCATTGACCAGTTTAAAATTATCAATGTCCACATAAACCAAAGCGAAAGTTTCGCTACTATCTTGGTTATTCAAGATCATGTTCACAGTATCTTCTTTGAATTTCTCTCTGTTGGACATTTCGGTAAGAGGATCAAAATATGCAAGTCTTTCAAGCTTCTCCTCCATTTCCTTTCTATCGCTGATATCCACTCCCACGAAAACTAAACCATCAATCTCACCATTCATGTCATTAAGAAAGCTATTACTCCACAAAATAGTCTTGATTTCACCTGTCTTGGTTGCCATCTTAGTTTCAATATTTCTCATAGCCTTACCTTGGAATACTTTCTCGAGATGTATGTCCAACTCACTTTTTTCCTGCTCATCAATAAAAATTTGATATGCATCCTTGCCTACTATTTCATCTTCTTTGTATCCAAGCAAAATTTCACCAAAACTGTTTATCTTTGTAACGATTCCCATCCTGTTGCATACAAGTATCCCTATTGGGGCTTCCTTTGATATGCTTTCTATAAGCTCTTTTTCCTGGTGTAGGTTTTCCTTCAATAGCATCTGTTCTGTTAAATCTGTATGGGAACCAGCCAATCTTAAAGGTTCTCCATTTTCTCCTCTGATTATCTTTCCTCTGCTTAAAATCCACCTGTAGTCTCCTGAGGAAGTTCTAATCCTGAATATATTTTCATATATGTTTTTCCCTTGACTGATATATTCCTCAAGCCTGTGTTTTCCTTCCGGAAGGTCCTCTGGATGAACATAGCTTTGCCATTTCTCCATGGTATCGACTAAGTTCTGCTCCTCTACAGTGTATCCAAAATTCTTTTTAGTCATTATTGATGTATTGTAATGATCATTTCTGATGTCCCAACTCCAAACTCCATCATTGGCTCCTTGAATCGACAGGTCATACTTAAGCTGGCTCTCCTCAAGTGCGTTCTTGTAATACTCCAGCTGATCAAACCTCTTCTGTAGTTGTTCCTTTGCTTCATGAAGTTCCTTGTGTGAAACATCCAGTTTTGTATATCCTTTATACAGTTCGTCAGTTGAATTCTTGAACAGCTCCATTCTATTCTTCACTATAAAGTAGAATATCAGGCCTGAAAAAAAGACATAAAACCATCCCTTGTATGTTTGCATCTTGCCATACAGGTCTATGTCACCGGTAATAAACATCAAAACCCTATCGGAAAACAGTATCCACAACGATCCTACTAAAACATAGATAATGATAAGTCTAAGGCTCTCATATGTGGGCTTTATACTTGTCTTGAGAGTATAATAGTACTCAAGTCTCTCTTTTAGGTTTTTTGATGATTCATCTTTTGAAGCATTGTTTCTAGAATCCATGGGTGCCTCCATAAAATATCTTTCGCTACTTATACCCACATCATACTATCAATCACATTTATTGGCTGTTCATTGAATTATTTATTTCAATCTAGTAATATCTCCACAAATTTCTCTGCTGCAGGTGACATGCTTACATCCTTGAGATGGCATATGCCTATACTTCTTCCAGGAATTTCAATGTTGGTTCTAATTTCAAACACATCTTCATTTTCTATGTAGATACCTGAGTATTCCTTTACCACAAAGGCTATTCCCAGCCCGATTCTTGCCAATTCCAGCAATAAATCATGTGATCCCAGCTCAATTTCAGGTGAGATGCTGATACCTTGTGAATTAAGGTATCCCTCAACATATTCTCTTGATTTTGACCTGTTATCCAACATAATAAAAGGTACATTCTGCAAATCCTCAAAATCTAAAGTTTTATCCTTGAGGAAAGAAAATTCCTTGCCTGCAACTAGTATATCCTGAATTTGGGAGGTAGGTACAATCTCAATGCTGTTGTCTCCTATGGGCAGGTTAAGTACAGCAATATCTATCTCTCCTGATTTCAGGAGGGCAGTAAGCTCCATTGTAGTTCTGTTAATTATCCTAATTTTTAACTGAGGATAGATCTTGATAAATTTTTCAAGATAATCAATCAGGTAATACCTTGCTATGGTATCTCCAACTCCTATTCTCAGCTCTCCTTCATATAGATTCTTGCTGTCGTTAAGTCGTTTTTCACCTTTTTCAATCAGATTAATCCCAGCATTTACATACTCAAATAGCAATTCTCCCTCCTTGGTTAACACTACACCTTTTGGTGTCCTTGTAAAGAGCCTGACCTTCAAATCATTCTCAAGTTGGGTGATTATCTGGCTTACTGCCGGTTGACTTATGAAAAGCTTTCCTGCAGCCTTTGATAGGCTCTTCTCCAATGCAACCTGATTGAATATTCGATAGGGATCCAGCTTGGTCTTCATATAACTCCTCCTTATAACCCATATATTTATTATTTATTTTACTTATATCATAAAATAAAATATACTTTTAGTAAAGTGACAAATAACCTATGAACTAAAGGAGAGATGCTTTGTGGAAAGAATGGTAGGTACTGTAGTCAGAGGACTGAGAGCACCCATTATAAAGGAAGGCGACGACATAGCAAAGATTGTAGTTGATACAGTGACAAATGCCGCATCAACTGAAGGCTATGAAATACAGGATAAAGACATTGTAACTATAACTGAATCCATAGTTGCAAGAGCACAGGGAAACTACGCTTCAATAGATTCAATCGCAGAGGATGTTGTCAATAAATTTGGAAATAGTGAATTTGGTGTGATATTCCCTATCCTCAGTCGAAACAGATTTGCAGTTATTCTTAGGGGATTGGCAAAGAGGGCAAAAAAAATATTTCTTATGCTTAGCTACCCATCAGATGAAGTAGGCAACCATCTTGTGGATATGGACCTTGTGGATGTGAAGGGTGTCAACCCTTGGACGGATGTATTGACTGAAAAACAATTCAGGGATTACTTTGGTTATATCAATCACCCATTTACAGGGGTTGATTATATAGAGTATTATAAATCCATCATGGATGAGTATGAAATCGATTATGAAATAATCTTCTCCAACAATCCCCTGACTATTCTGGATTATACTAAGAATGTCATAGCATGTGACATTCACACAAGGTTCAGAACCAAGGGTCTTCTGAAGAAATACGGTGGACAAAAAATCTATGGACTTGACGATATTCTAAATGTTCCACTTGATGGAAATGGTTATAATCAGGAATATGGATTGTTGGGATCCAACAAATCCTCAGAGGATAGAATCAAGCTTTTCCCGAGGGATGGACAGCCAATTGTTGAAAGAATTCAAAGGGAAATCAAAGAAATGACCGGCAAAACCATAGAGGTCATGATTTATGGTGACGGTGCTTTCAAGGATCCTGTGGGGAAGATATGGGAACTTGCTGATCCTGTGGTATCTCCAGCATACACTAAAGGTCTTGAGGGTACACCTTCAGAGGTTAAGCTTAAGTATCTTGCTGACAATGATTTTGGCCATCTTGAAGGAGATCCACTTAAAAGGGCAATCTCGGAATATATCAGAAACAAGGACGAATCCCTTGTTGGGGAAATGGTTTCCCAAGGTACTACACCAAGAAGGCTTACAGACCTTATCGGATCCCTTTCTGACCTAACATCAGGAAGTGGTGACAAGGGTACCCCAATAATTTATATTCAAGGGTATTTTGATAGCTACATTAAATAAGGACATGATGAAGGCAGCCCGTCGGGCTGCCTATTTTACTACCAATACTGATTTGTTGGCATAATTGAGGACTTTGTTGGACACACTTCCAAGCAATGACCTGGCCTGAATGTTTGTACCTCTTCTTCCCATTACAATCAGGTCATAGTTTTCATCCTCGGCAATATCAATTATTGTTTCAGCAACTTCTCCATTTCTAAGAAGTGTGTTGATTTTCCCTGGATAATCCTCCAACAGCTTCTTGGATTCCTCCAATATCTTCTTTCCTTTTTCTATGTTTTTCTTGCTCAGTTCAGAAGTATAATCCTGTTCTATTATATAAGGATTGTCCCTTTGGCTATTTACTACAGTTAAGATAAGTATTTCACTGTCGTTCAGCATCCCGATCTCTTTGGCTTTATTCAGGGCCTTCACTGAATCTTCCGATCCATCGACAGGTACCAATATTCTTTTCATCATAAGCTCCCCCTGTTTATTTTATTTTGTTCCCTTATCATATACCCCCATAATCCTATTAATATAACATTTAACTGATTAATTTACATTAATGACCCAGTGTATTAAATACACTGGGTCTCTTGATTACTTTACCAGATTCTTTTCAAGGAATCTGTATATGACTTCTGCAGTCTGGACCACACTGCTTAGATTGACATATTCATCGGCAGTGTGATAATTTTCTCCACTGGGTCCAAACACGAATGTAGGTATACCAGCTCTTGTACCAAGGTAATTGAAGTCTCCAATGCTTGAAAAATACTCAATTTCTCCTGGCGAGCCGGTCACTTCTTCTATGCTCTCCCTCAGTATAACTGTATATGGATTGTCCTCCTCAACTATATAAGGGTCAAATCCACCATTCAGTGAATGAGGTGAATCCCGAAACTTGACATTAATTTCAGCCTGGATTCCTGCTCTCTTGGCAGCGTCCATAACCTCTTGCACCAGATATTCCCTGGATTCTCCCCTAACAACGTGTCTGAAGACCGTAAAAACAGCTTTTTCCGCTACACTGCATGCAGCACCACCGCCATTGATTCCTATGATGCATATGTCTCCATGTCCAAGCTTGTCATCCTTTAGAGTATCTGTTTGCTTCAGCTCCATAATCAGTCTTGAAGCCTCCACAATGGCACTTAAGCCTTTTTCTGGATTAGCGGCATGAGCTGCCTTCCCTTTAAGGAGAACTGAGTAATTCCAGCCTCCTCTTGCTCCTAGACACACTACTGGAAATGGCTTCCCCACAAAACCACTGCTGGGTTCGGGGACAATTGCCGCATCCACATTGTCAGTTATACCATCAAGAATCAATGCATCTGTACCCAATCCATAAGGACCTTCCTCATCTGATACTATTGTGTAGACTATCTCTCCAGCAAAGCTGCTGTGATTCTTTTTGAAAGCATCAACAGCCATCATTATGGCTGCAACGCCTGACTTCATGTCCAGTGCCCCAAGTCCGTAGAGCTTGTCTCCATCCCTTATGGGCTCAGTCGGGTCTGTTGCCCAATCCTGGGTCTTTTCAACAGTATCCACATGACCATTCAACAGAATCCTTGGACCATCCCGGTCACCTATTAGTCTACCTACCACATTGATTCCATTGTACTTCAAAATCCTATCCTCGGAGTAACGATGATACTGGGCAGGGATATCCCTGTCATTAAACCATTTCAAAACGTACTCCATGGCTTTGTCTTCCTTTAAATACGGACTATATATGGAGATGAGCTCAGATAAAAGCTTCTCGAGTTTTTCCTTATCAATGGCACTCTGCATCATACTCCATTCTCCTTCCTGATTTAAGCTTTACCTATATCCTTAAGATAGTACTCCTTGGAAGTAAAGAATTCCTTTGTAAGGTCCTTGACCTCTCCATGTAGCATAAATAGTGCGAACATATTTGGGAATATAATCAATGCAAGCATAATGTCCAGGAATATCCACAATGTCTGAGCTCCACCAGCTGCTCCAACTACTATGGAAGCAAGGTAAACATATCTCATGACTCTTGAGAATTTTAGACCAAACAGGAACTCAGCCTGCTTCTCACCATAGAATATAACAACTATAAGTGTTGATACAACGAACAGTAGCAAGGATACAGTTACCAGCAATCCTCCGGCTGCACCGTAGAATTCGGTGAAGGCTGCTGCTGGTAATCCTGATGGATTGTCCATTGCTCCAGGTCTTGTCCAGATATCAGTTGAAAGTACGACAAATGCGGTGGTAGTACAAATTACAAGTGTATCTACTATGATTTCAAATAATCCCCAGAATCCCTGTCTTACAGCATGGTCATTGGTCGCTGCCGAGTGGGCCATTGGTGCTGTACCCATACCAGCCTCGTTTGAGTAAACTCCTCTTGCAACTCCCCATCTTATTGATGCTGCAACTACGGAACCTGCAAATCCACCCACTGCTGACATTGGTGTGAAGGCATTTCCAATGATTAGAGCAAATACTCTTGGAACTTCAGCTATGTTTACTATAACTATTATCATAGCAGCCAAGAAGTAAGCACCTGCCATAAATGGAACAAGTTTTTCGGTTGTGCTTGCAATTCTTGTGATTCCTCCAATAACTACCAAACCAACAAGTATAAGAGTTACAACTCCTGTGATGATTGGTGCCAATCCAAATGCTTCCTGAGCAGAAGCTGCTACAGAGTTTGCCTGAACCATAACACTTGGTACAAGCTCAAGCATTAGCATCAATGCGAAGAATGAGCCAAGCCATGGCATCTTAAGGCCTTTCTTCATATAGTACATCGGTCCACCAACATACTCGCCTTCCTCATTCTTTTCCCTGTACTTGAATCCAAGTACGATTTCTACGAATTTTGAACCCATTCCCATAAGGGCCATAACCCACATCCAGAAAATGGCTCCAGGTCCACCAAACATAATTGCTGCAGGTACACCAATTATGTTCGATGCTCCTACGGTTGACGCAAGTGCTGCTGTTGCTGCCTGGAACGGTGATACTTCACCCTTCTCAGCCTTGCTAAACATTTTCCCGAACGTCTGCTTGATTATGTACGGGAAGTAGCGAATCTGAAAGAATCCAAGTCTTGCAGACAATACAAATCCTCCCAGACCAAGTGTGATAAGCATGGGCCATCCCCATACAATACCGGTGATCCAGTTTACAAAATTAATAATTGCTTCCATACAATACCTCCTTTGAAGTTTTATATTCTAAATGCCCTATGCATTTAAAATCATGATGATAAAAGATAATCAATTGCAAACTTTGTTAACTTAGGTGTATTCTCAACCAAGTCATCCCTTAATACCCTTTCTGTGAACTTATGGTAGTCCTTGCCCCAAGGTCCGATGTTTACTATTGGAACTGATATGGCCTCCAGGTCCTTAAACGGAATGGAGTAGGTCCTGTTCCAATGAGGCATGTTCTTTTCTATATATGGTACCACTGATTCGCTGTCATTAAGTGCTACGTAGCTCAAGTCAGATATTCCCATGAAATAATGCTTCCTGGCATAGCATTGTCCCAGTTCTTCCTTGGCATACTGTATCAAGTGAAGACCTAGGTGCTTCGCCTTATTGGGAAGTTCCTTGAAATCAAGATTTGCAATATGGGGATAATATGGTGGTGAAAATGCTATAACCACCTTTGGATTCTTATCCACCATAAAGTCTATGGTCAGGCTAATCAAATCCAGTGTACTGTCTGGTATATTCGTCTTCCCTTCTGCTATGTCACTCTTGATTCTTTCTACTTTTTCATCATAGGCCCTTAGGAACTCATCTCCTGAATCCTCCAAAGCCTGCTGATAAGCCTCTGAAAAATACATTACATTTGTACTCCAGGGGAGATTTTCGATTGGCTGATGTCCCATAATCCTGAACCTGCTGTAATGCTCGTTTATTCTCTTAATTACATTGTCAAAGGCAATAGAGGATAATCTCCTTGTATTCTCAAGAATATCCTTGGGAGTCTGAGTTAGTGTCAAAACTGAAAAATATCCCCCTGCTGATTCTGGTATTGAAGCATCATACTGTTCCTTTGTATCCCTCATAAAACTCCAGGATGGTGGTGGTGATACCTCACCCTCCACAACGTCTGAAAACAGAGGATTCATATCCGTCAGTGATACAATTTCGGATAGAACATGTGACGGATTCAATCCCTGGAAGATATGACCCAGATGGGTTTTTCTTCCTCTTACATACACTACCACCATGGTCTTCCCAACTGAACCTTCATAGAATACTGCCCTGCCTTTTTCGTCTCTTTCATGGGGTTCTCCGTCAATACACATTAAATACTCAAGTCCATGATCGTCCTTTAGGTTGTTTAGAAGGCTTGCACCTTCTCTTGCACCCTGGGAAAGCGATTCTTCATCCGGTACAGACAGGAATAAAAGATTCCCTTTAAAATCTTCAAGCTCTGTGTAATCCTTCAATAGCAGCATATGGATTGCTCCAGCGGCTTTCATGTCCGCTGTACCTCTTCCAAATATCCACTTTCCTGACTCCAGGTCTTCCCTTGCTTCCTGATTTAAATCTGCTTCAGATATTTTTTCTGCAAGCTTTTCAGGAGCGTATGCAAATTCTTTTATTCTTCCATAGTCATAAGAGTCAACAACATCATGATGATGGAGCAATATAACTGTTTCAGATCCCTGGCCTTTTCTGAGTCCCCAAACAACAGCCCTTTCAAGGGGGTCGTCACTTAATTGATATTTGCCAAACAATTCCTTGTTCTCTTTAAAATAGTCCAAATTTCTTAACCAATCGTATATAAATTCTTCAACATCCTTCTCCAGCTTCGTACCTGTATCGCTTTGAATCTCTACTAAATCATAAAATAATTTTTCCAGTTCATTCCTGTTCATCAGATCACTCCCAGATTGGAATTCATTTGAATTATTAAAATATTAACACTTATTTTTTATTATACATAACTTTACTGCATCGGTCAAATAAAGAACTCTCGATATATAATTATCGAGAGCCTTTGTTTGCAACATTTATTCTTCATCTATAAATACCTTTACAGCTTCAAAAACCTCCTCCTCGCCTATAATCAGGAGGATATCACCCTTCTCTATTACTGCGTAAGGACCAGGTGACAGAATTGTATGATCTCCTCGCCTTATGCCAACGATTGTTGCGCCTGTATTTTGCCAGAAATTTATCTCCCCGATAGACTTACCTGTCATTCTGCATCTATTAGTAATTTCCAGCTCGAAGGGAGTAAGAGCTGTTGTATGACTTAAAATACTGCTTCTTTCTATGATCTTGTCAATTATTTCAAGAATCTGATTCTCAATTTCATTCTTCTTTTCAGCAAGCTCCATTATCTTCATTTTGTAGGAGGTTACACTTTCAATATTCTTGAAACGGTTAATGTACTTGTAGGCCTTGTCCTTGGAAAGAATAGTGATTCCGCTTCCCTTGGATGACTCTACCACCCCTACATCCTCAAGAATTTTTATCGCCCTTCTTATTGTTTCTGGGGAAACGTTATAGGTTCCAGCCAGGGTTGATCTTCCGTAGAGCTTTTCTCCCTCTTCATACTGCCCTTTATAGATTGCATTTGCTATATCAAGTGCTATTTTTTCGTATCTGGGGCTAGAATGATTGTCATCCATTTTCAACACCTCTTTTTATATTCTTGAAAACTATTTTACCATGTTTTATCTGGTGTAACAATCAACCCTCAAGAATTGTATTGAGATTGCTGATGATCTCATCCCCGTTAATCGCCCTTCCATCGTACTTGAGAATCCTATCGAATATTTCCAGCCTGGTTTTTTCAAGAATCAGACTTTCCAGCTGGCCTGTCATATTCTGCTCCACAGTAATAATTTTTTTTGCATTCTTTCCAAGCTTATTTATTAATTTAGTTGGGAATGGCCATATGTCTCCATATACAAGCGCTCCCACTGACATGCCATCATTGTTCAGCCTTGCCACTGCATCCAATAGAGCCCCATGTGTTGCACCAAATCCAACAAGGAGTATATCAGGATTTTCATCGCCAAGCTGATCTGGTTCCTTCAACTCATCCTTAAGGCCTTCCAATTTTTTCATTCTTTTCTTCATCATATTGATTCTAGTTTCTATTGATTCATCAATGTTTCCATATTCGTTATGTTCGTGGCTATCCACCAGAATTTCTACGCCCTGAATTTTCCCAGGGATCAGTCTAGGTGATACTCCATCTTCTGTATATTTGTATCTCTTGTATCTTTCATTTTTACCTTCCGGCTTATCCGCAATACTCCTCTCGATTGTGATCTTCCCAAAATCCAATGGGTCAATTGTCATCATGTAGTCAGTCATATATTCCTCCGTCATAAGTATGACCGGAATCTGATACTTCTCAGCAATATTGAAGGCTCTTGCAGTTTGGTAGAATGCATCCTGAGGATTTCTCAAAGCGATAACCATCTTTGGAAACTCACCGTGTCCAGCATGAATTACAAATCTCAAATCTGCCTGTTCTGTCCTTGTTGACAGGCCTGTTGCAGGTCCTGGTCTCTGTGCATTTACAACAACCACAGGTTGCTCCAAAATTCCAGAAAGACTCAAAGCCTCCACCATCAGGGCAAATCCACCACCTGATGATCCCGTCATTGCCCTTGTGCCTGCATAGCTTGCTCCCAGAGCCATGTTAAGAGCACCTACCTCATCTTCTATCTGATCCACAACTATTCCCATTTCCTTTGACTTGGCGGATATATAGCTCATTACACTGGTTGAAGGTGTCATGGGATAACCACAATAATATTTTACACCTGCTGCTATTGCTCCCAAGGCAAGAGCCTGATTCCCATTTATGATGATTCTATCGTCCTTTTTCTTTTCCAGACTAAATTGGGTTTGGACTAATTCATATCCTCTATTGAGTGCCTCAATATTTAAATCAAGTACTTTACCCTTAAAGGTCTCCCCAAGAGCCTTTATGGCAATTTCAAGGTCCAGGTCAAAGTATTTTGCAATGGCACCAAAGCCTACTGTTGGTACCACCTTCTGATTTCCTATTTCCTTTGCAATACTCTGAAGAGTCAAGTGAACATAATCCTGCCCCCTATGATGCTCCTCATCAAGGATCACCAGTCCGTCTTCTTTAAGGTTGCCGATGTGAAAATCCACTGTCTCCTCTGTCATTGCAAATATCATGTCAACTTTTGTTGAATAGGTGGTAATGGGCTTATCAGAAAACCTGACCTGCATGAAATTGTGACCACCTCTTACCATGGACATGTAGTTCTTGTATGTGAAAACATGATACCCGCTTCTCTTTATAGTCTTTTCAAGGAGAAGAACTACAGTTTCAATTCCCTGTCCTGCAGCTCCCCCAATCAATATAGTATAGTCCATTTTTTCCCCACCTTTAATAGAAGTCTTTCAGAAGTTTTTCAGCATCCATAGGATTTAATTCAGCATCCACCAAAGGTGGCCCATCCTTTATGAATTGGAATCTGTCTTCATAGGTTTCCTTCTCCACCTTGTACAGTATCCCTGTTGGTATTTTGTCTCCAAATTCCAAAGACTTTTCATATGCAGCGTTGAAATCAGTATAGTCATAGTCCTCAGGCAGTTTATATACCCTATCCTTGTACCATTGGAATGTATTCACCTTATTCCAGACAACGCATGGTTGGAATATGTCCAGGTGAGCGTAGCCTTTGTATTGTATGGCCTCTTTCATCAGCTCCACAAGCTGTGGTACGTCTCCGGAAAAACCTCTGGCAACAAATCCTGCCCCCATTGTGAGTGATAGGGCCAATGGCTTTACAGGCTCAATCTTGACTCCATCAAACTGTAGGGTGGTAACCTGTCCCATTGCCGTTGTAGGTGAACCCTGTCCTTTGGTTAGTCCATATATCTGATTGTCATGCACAAAATGTGCAATATTTACATTTCTCCTGATCGTGTGTATAAAATGGTTTCCTCCCTCTCCGTAGGTATCTCCATCTCCTGATTCAGCAATTACCGTCAGTTCCTTGTTTGAAAGCTTAATTCCTATAGCCGGCGGTAACGCTCTTCCATGAAGACCATTGAAGCCATTGGTTCCGATGTAGTGGGGCATCTTAGCTGCCTGCCCTATACCCGTAACCACCACAGCCATATGAGGTGGGATTTCAAGCTCCTCCAGTGCCTGCTTCAAAGCCTTTCTAATCATGAAGTTTCCACAACCTGGACACCATGATGGGTCATAAAGATTATATTCACATGTCATTATTCAACAACCTCCTTAAGTCTATTGTAGAGTTCATCAACTCCAAAAGCTCTACCATCGTATTTAAGTATTTTTTCATCACTCTTTATCAGAGCAAACTCTCTCATCAATCCATCAAGCTGTGCCATAGAGTTGTTCTCAATATCAATGATTTTTTTTGCGGATGAAGCCCCTTTCTTTAATAGCTTGGTTGGAAATGGATAAATATCACCATATGCCAAAGCCCCAACAGAAAATCCTTCTTCCTGCAACAGTTGTACCGCTTCTTTAACCGGTCCAAACAAAGACCCCCAACAAACAAGGAGATTATCTGGCTGTTCCTCTCCAATGATCCACGGCTCCTGGATTTCACCTTCAAGAAGCTCTCCCTTTTTGCTTCTTTTATCAACCATGGATTTTCTGACAGAAGCACTTTCTGTTATATTTCCATATTCATCGTGTTCATCACTATCCAATAGTATTACCTTTCCTTCTATCTTCCCCGGAATTATTCTTGGTGATATACCGGTATCAGTCAGCAAGTACCTCTTATATCTTCCTTCAGGCAATTCTCCTTCATGTAGATTTCGTTCTATATCAATGCTGCTGAAATCAAATGGTTCAACTGTTATTTCTCCATCGGCCAGATACTGATCACTTAAAAGTATCACTGGTATCTGGTATTTCTCAGTCAGATTAAAAGCCCTTGCCGTCTGATAGAATGCATCCTCTGCACTTCTTAGGCTAATGACCATCCTTGGAAACTCACCATGACCTGAATGTATTGCAAATCTTAAATCTGCCTGTTCTGTTCTTGTGGGAAGTCCTGTTGCAGGTCCCGGTCTTTGGACATTTATGATTACAATAGGTGTCTCTATTATACCTGCTAGACTCAGTGCTTCTGACATCAATGCTATTCCACCACCTGAAGAACCAGTCATCGCTCTTACACCTGCATAGCTGGCACCTAATGCCATATTAAGTGCGGCTATTTCATCCTCCACCTGCTCCGTAAAAATCCCCAGTTCCTGACTCCATTTTTCCATGTTGCTCAGAACAGTGGTTGAAGGGGTCATTGGATAACCACAGTAATATCTGCAGCCTGCGGCTGCAGCCCCTAAGGCGACAGCTGTATTACCGTCTATGAGTATTCTTCCCTCCTCCAATTGTTCCACCTTAAATCTGGGTTCAACCATTTCATATCCCTTGCTAAATGCTTCCTTGTTCACTTCAACTATGCTATCCTTCAATGTCGTCTCTATTACTTTAAGAGCCTCCTCAGGTTTTAGTCCCAGGAGTCTGATAATTGCACCCATTCCCACACTGGTCATGGCTCTTGAATTCCCAGCCTCTTTTGCTGTCTCCTCCAGCTCAAGAAGAAGCAACCCTTCATCATCGCTCAAGGCCCTGTCTGCTAAAACAATACCATCTTTCTTCAATCTACCAAGGTGCAATTCTATTGTTTCCTGATTCAAGGCATATATAATATCAACCTTTTCTTCATATGTATATACCTGCCTATCAGAAAATCTGATCTGAATAAAGTTATGGCCTCCTCTTACCCTGGACATGTAATCACTGTGCTTGAAAACAAAATATCCATACCTTTTTAGTGATTTGGTAAGCAGTTGTGCTAAAGTGTCCATACCCTGGCCAGCTGCTCCACCAATTAAAATAGAATAATTCATCTTGCATCTCCCCCCTTTTGCCTATATCATATGATTAGTATATACCCTCATTATAGGGAAATATCCAGATGATTAAGCTGAAAAAGGAGCTGATTCTATGAATGATAAAAACATCCATGAACTCTTAAGAAAGGGACCTAAAAATACAATTACTGATGTCCCTGGAGTCCGCATTGGCCATAGTACTATAAAGGAAGGAAATATTAGAACTGGAGCTACAGCAATTATCCCAGCGGAAGGCAATGTTTTCAAAAATAAACTTGTCGCTTCTGCTCATATCATAAATGGCTTTGGCAAGTCTGCAGGACTAATGCAGATTCAAGAGCTTGGTGCGATAGAAACCCCAATTCTATTGACAAATACCCTTTCCGTTGGAACGGGTCTAACTGCCCTAACTAAATACATGCTTGACAGCAATGAAGATATTGGCGTATCCACTGGAACAGTAAACTCTGTAGTATGTGAATGCAACGATGGCAAAATCAACCAAATAAGATCATTGGCTGTCAAGGAGGAGCATTTCATTCATGCACTCCAAAATGCTTCAGACAGTTTCCAACAGGGTGATGTTGGAGCGGGTACCGGAATGGTCTGCTACGGGCTTAAGGGTGGAATAGGTTCATCCTCGAGAAGAATCGTTGTTGATGATCAAACCTACACCTTGGGAGTACTTGTACTATCAAATTTTGGTTCCATTGATGATTTTGTATATTACGGGAAACCCGTTGGAAAAATCATAGGTGAGAGATTTGAAAATATGAATTCACCTGATAACGGTTCGATTATTGTCGTCCTGGCTACAGATACTCCCATGGACTCAAGACAGCTTAGCCGTGTCCTTAAAAGGACTCAATCAGGAATAGCCAGAACAGGCGGCTATACTGGTAATGGCAGTGGTGAGATTGCGGTTGGTTTCACAACTGCCAACAGGATTAGTCATTATCCTGAAAAATCTGTAATGAATAGAAAAATTCTCCATGAGGATTACATGGATATTGTGTTCCTCGCTGCTGTTCAAGCCACAGAGGAAGCCATACTCAACTCTATGATGCACTCTAATCCTTCAATGGGTGTTGATGGAATAAAGATCCACAGCCTAAAGGATTTCAATGAACTTATAAGATAAAAAATCTCCATCCAGATTCAAATTCTTCTGGATGGAGATTTTCTATACTATCTTGATGTGATTCCTCTTCTTTTCAGGGATCAACCTCGCAGGTGCACCTACCGCAGTATAATGGTTTGGAACATCCTTCAATACAACTGAGTTTGCTCCTATCTTGACATTGCTTCCGATATTTATGGGACCGAGTATTTTCGCACCTGCACCGATTATTGTCCCTGACTTGACGGTTGGGTGCCTTTTCTCACCTTTTTCTCCGCCAATGCCACCTAGGGTGACTCCATGATAGATTGTAACGTCATCTTCAATCTCGGCTGTTTCACCAATTACAACTCCCATGCCATGGTCAATAAATAATCTATTTCCAATAGTTGCACCTGGATGGATCTCGATGCCTGTTATCCTTCTAGCTCTCTGTGAAATGAACCTGGCTAGAAATAACCTTCCTGCCTTATACTGCTTGTGAGCTATCCTGTGGTATGCGATGGCCTTCAACCCTGGTGAAAACAGTATGGCTTCAAGCAAGGACTTTGCTGCCGGGTCCTTATCCATTATGTTCTGGCCTTCTTCAATTATCCATCTGATCATTTAGTCCACCTTCTTGAAAATATCTGTTGATAGATACCTTTCTCCAGTATCCGGCAATACTGTAACGACCCTTTTGCCTGGTCCAAGCTTTTCTGCAACCTTCATTGCAGCTGCCAGATTTGAACCTGAGCTTATCCCTGCGAGAATCCCTGCACGACGTGCCAACAATAAGGTCTTTTCCTTGGCTTCCTCATCCGCTATGCTTATTACTCGATCAACAACTCCTGGATCATAAATTTCAGGAATAAAATTGGCTCCAATCCCCTGTATCCCATGACTGGATGGTTCTCCACCTGTAAGCACAGGAGATTTTTCAGGCTGGACCGCAACGATACTAATTTCTGGATTCAGTTCCTTTAAACGTCTGCCAGCTCCACTTATTGTTCCACCAGTTCCAACACCTGCGACAAAGGCATCCATCCTACCTTCCATATCATTCCATATTTCTTCTGCAGTCGTATCGTAATGTGCCTTTACATTGGCTTTGTTAATAAATTGCCCTGACATAAAGTATCCATTCTCTTTTGTCAAATCCCTTGCTTTTTCAACAGATCCGCTCATGCCAAGTTTTCCTGGTGTCAATATCAGCTCTGCTCCATAGGCTGTCATCAAACGCTGTCTTTCGACGCTCATGGTATCTGGCATCACAATAAGGACCCTGTATCCCTTGATAGCCCCTATCATGGCAAGTGCCACTCCAGTGTTCCCACTCGTAGCCTCTATTATGGTGTCCCCTTCTTTTAAGAGGCCTTTTTTTTCAGCATCCTCAATCATGAAAAGTGCTGCCCTATCTTTGATGCTTCCTCCTGGATTGAACCTTTCAACCTTCAAGTAAATATCAGCCATACCTTCCTTGATTCCATTGAACTTAACAACCGGTGTTTTTCCAATCAACTCCAATGTGCTGTTGTATATCATATTCTCCCTCCTTAATTTTAATAAAAAAAGCGTCTTCGACGCGTTAAAGAATCGTCGATGATCTAACTTTTTCTTAAATTTTATACTTTCCTTGTTGTCTTGCCGGTCATATCTGGTTATATATTAACTGGTGATATCATGTCCGGTAAGACGATCAAATTCAAACTCATCTTTTCTGATCACTGGGAGCATTTTCTCTCCCTAGGTTATCCCATCCGCCCTGCCGTTATCAGTAATGTCAACAAGATCCTAATGTGTGGCGAGCCATCCATGGGTCATGCCATCTACTTTTGCGAGCATTGCGGTAAGGTTAAGCATGTTTTCTTCACCTGCAAGAGCCGTTTCTGTACTTCCTGTGGTTCCAAGTATACTCAGGACCGTGCTGATTCAATTTCTTCCAAACTTATCAATTGCACACATAGACATATTGTATTCACTATTCCCCAGGAGCTACGAATCTTTTTCCTGAGGGCTAGAAAACTTCTTAATGTGCTTTTTAAGGCCAGTTCTGATACTATGCTCTCTTGGTTTTACAGCCTCAACAAGTCTGAAGACTTTAAGCCAGGTTTAGTTTCTACCATGCACACCTTTGGTAGAGACCTGAAGTGGAATCCTCATATCCATATGCTTGTCACTGAAGGTGCCTCTGGCAACAGGACTGTATGGCGCAAGGTTTCACATATCCCTTTCAACATGCTTAGAAAAAGGTGGCAAGCTACTTTGCTTTATATGCTTCATCAACAACTTGGAAATGATTTCTACAAACTGAAAACTTTTCTTTTTAATACTTATCCTGATGGATTCTATGTCTATGCCAAGAGCAATATGAACTCCAAGTCTTCTGACTCCATACAATACATTATCCGTTATACTGGTAGACCTGCCATGGCTCAATCCCGCATTTTAGATTATGATGGAGAGTTTGTGACCTTCTTCTACGAAAGACATGAGGATGGCCAACGCGTCGTTGAAAAGATTACAGCTATTGAATTTATCAAAAGATTGATTATCCATATCCCTGATGAGCATTTTAAAATGATTCGCTACTATGGCCTTTATGCCAAGAAATATGTTCATTCCTCTAAGCTCTATCTTCTACAAAGTCATTCCAAAAGACTTTTCAGAAAGAGACATTCTCATTGGCGTGCTCGAATCCTTTTGGCCTTTGGTGTTGATCCTCTGGCATGTTCTTGCGGACATACAATGAAACTGCTTGAAATATTCAACCCTTCAAAGAACCCTTATGTTGATAATCTAGGACCCCACTTGTATAATAGTTCATAGCAGTTACTATGAAATTATTGGAGGTTGACTATGAACATTCTTGATGGCTTTACTAAAAATGATGACTTGATTGAGTTTATTTGCACCAAGTGTGGTTATTCCTTATGGGTTCCAAGATTCATTGTTGTTCAACTTGAAGAGGATAATATCTTTGATGGACTTAAACCATCGGTACCTCCTCAGCCTTTTTGTCAGGTTTGTGATGGTACTATGACACCTAGATCATATACTGGTATTCGCGGTGTTCATTACGAATACAAAAAATAGTCTAATCCTGTATTGGACTTTTTGGCATGCCTTTTAAATTAGGCATGTCATTTTTTGTTTTTTTCTGAAAGTAGCAATTTCCTTACTAAAAACAAAAAACCTCTGCCTCAGTATAAAATCAATTATACAGAGGCAAAGGTTATAACTTCGCGGTTCCACTCTGTTTGGGTTTTCCCCATCTCTTCAGGCACAATCATGCCATAGTTCTATAACGGGAACTCCCGTGTTGACCTACATTAGCTTCGGTCAAATGCTCCTTGGCGCACTTCCACATTGTTCGTATGACTATCTCCCACCAACAATAGTCTCTCTGAAATACAAAACAAAATGTACTTTACCAATTCCTAGCAAATCAGTTGTATTTATATTTACTATATAATT